>JAITDS010000008.1 GCA_031282435.1 Spirochaetaceae bacterium | reverse complement strand
TTTCGTTACGTCAGCGGCAAGTTTTACAGTGAAAGGCCCCGTTTCCATATCGGGAAGCAGGCTTCCGACATCTTCTGAATTTGAACATCCAACGATGAACAGCGAGAAAATTAGGCCGGATAAGCCCCCCCCCCCCCCAGAATTTTTACGGTTTTTAACAGCATCTTTTTCATAGAAAAGACCTCCTCAATGATTGTAATAGCGTTGTTCGGGATTTTTAAGTTCCCACACTCAAACAGTATACCATATATTTTAAAAAGTATACAACTGCCTGTCATTGGATTTCAGCGATTCCGATTTCGGGAAAATTCAAGGTTCTAAACGGTTTCGACGTATCATTAGCAAAACTTTTTCATTTTGGGCGCATTTTCACCTGCCGAAGGCGCGCCTTCGGCAGGTGAAAACCGCGCTTTCCGCTATTATGAAAACGCTCATGCGTTTTCATACCGCTTCAATCGCTTGCGCTGTTTAAAACGGAAATTGTTTGAACAACCCCGCCGCAGAACACACGCTCCGCGGCGGGGAGATTCATTTATTCGCAATGGGGTCTAATACCCCGCCCTTTAGGACGAGGAGGTTCATTTAAGCTGCCAGCCGAAAAACCGTCAGCTAAAATAACGCTTCAATAGACCGGCGAAACCGGAACCGTGGCGGGCTTCGTCACGAGCCATCTCGTGAACGGTGTCATGGATAGCGTCGTACCCCTTGTCTTTGGCGCGCTTTGCCAAGTCTACTTTTCCGGCGCAGGCCCCGGTTTCCGCGGCGACACGCATCTCAAGATTTTTCTTTGAGCTGGGACTTAAAACGTCACCCAGCAATTCGGCAAAGCGTGAAGCGTGATCCGCCTCCTCAAACGCGTAGCGTTTGAACGCTTCGGCAATCTCGGAATAACCCTCGCGGTCCGCCGCACGGCTCATAGCAAGATACATCCCGACTTCGGAACACTCGCCGTTAAAGTTCGCGATTAGGTCTTTCTTTATGTCCTCTTCAACATCTTTTGCTATGCCGATGATGTGCTCAGCGGCATAAGACCCGCCGCCGCCAGTCTCCTCTTTAAATTTCGAAGCCGGCGCTTTACACGTCGGACAAAATTCCGGCGGTTTATCCCCCGTGTGAACATAACCGCAAACCATACAAATCCATTTTTTCATATTTACCTCACAAAATAATATTTATTTCCGGCTGACAGCCGGTTTTACCCTATAAACAATCAGTACATACACCCTTGAACATGATGCTGTGAGATTTAATCCGGCATCCGCTGCTCTTTTCCGCGGAAAAATCAAGAGTATGCCTGTACTCGACAGGCAAATCTACTACACGCCCGCATTTAACGCAAAGTAAATGGTAATGCGCGTTAATTTTAGCATCGTAGCGCATCGCATCCTGTCCGGAAGGAACAGAAATAATTTTCCCCTCATCTTCTAAAACCTGAAGATTGCGGTAAATCGTCCCCAAACTAATCCTCTCTTTGGAAGAAAAGCGATTTATGTTTTTAATATGCATATAAATTTCCTGCGCCGTAGGATGCTCCAGCCTATGAACCGTTTCAAGAACCAGCGCCCGCTGTTTTGTCCTGCGCCTATTAAAATCCATTTCTTTCAACATATTGCTAACAGTTCCTATTAAGAAATTATACAAAATAAAATTTTATGTCAACACCTAAACGTTTTTATTCGCAGTGGGGTCTAATACCCCGCCATTTAGGGCGGCTCGAACTGGCAACGCCAACAAAAATGCGGTAGTAGACGGGTTTGCACCGCAAACCTCCACGGTTAAATAATTTCCTTAACCGATCGAACCTCGTCAAAACAGGCAACGCTTACGAGATACCTCACCGCAAACGCCGGTCTTCGACCTTAGGCGCGCTTGCCGCGATGTGGTTCATTATATAAAGACTTATTAGAAGAGTGCGTCCCGGCAAGGAGTGAGTTTATCAACCATGTCATCACCAACTGTCACCGCAACCCTGCCTGCCCTATCCCCTTAGCCCGTTCAACAGACCACATGAAAAATGACAATTGCTTCGTTGAACAGAAAAACGGCGCGGTCGTCAGGGAGTACTTAGGCTATGACCATCTGTAGGGGGAAGCCCTCCAGTCCCGTCTTGCCGAAGTCTACCGCTCCCGGTACCCCTCCTCAACTTCTTCATACCCGCCATGCAGCTTGAACGCAAGGTGAAGATTGGTTCCAAAGAAATCAAAAAATATGATGCGCCCCATAGTCCCTACCAGCGCCTTCCGGAATCGAAGGCGTTGTCTGAGGTAAAAGCGGAACTGACACGGCTCTGCGGGCTTTACAATCCGGTTCAGTTACAACACACTGTCAACAAGGCCATTCTCGCGTTGCGGGAGGCCGTTGCCGCCCACTCCCCTTCTCCAGGAAAGGAACCGGCAGATTAACGTTACTTTTTTCTAAATGAGGCATCCAGCCCTTCGGTTACTTTTTGAAATGATACATTACGGCCTGCGTAACATGAGTTTATAAGGGAACGGTGAGCAGAGAATTTGCGCTAGCGTTTCTTGCCTGCAACATGAAACGGGCAATCAGTATTCGAGGGATGGGAAACCTACTTAAAACCTTCGCCTGATGAAGTGAGCGGGTGGTGGGGGGGGGGGGGGATGGACGCCTGCGAAACCGGCTATGCCATGCCTCTTTCCCCGCCACTTTGCTAAAGATAACACGAACTTTTGACACAGTCTGGCGAACCACGGAAAAAGCGCCCCCTCGCTAGTCTTATAGTCGAACCCGTCACTTGTTTGCTACACCGCGTTGACATTTCATGGTTGACAATCGTTCAACAACGCGATAAAAATCTATTCATCCAAAAGTTTATTAAAAGCGCTTTCACGAAGCGGCGCGTAGGCCTCTTGTATTTTACGCAACGCTTCTAAAAAACAAACGCCGGATTTGAAATTACCGGACTCAATCGTCGATACAAGATAATCAATTTTTTGCATATCTTCCGTAAGAGAAAACCGCGCGGAGGGGTCTTCTTTTATCCGCAATGCGAAATTTTCAATGCGGTCTCTTTCCGTACCGTATATACCGGAAATATGACGCATCAATGCTTCAAGAGAGACATCCGTATTATTATCAAAAATTGCCGCCTCGTTGTAAAGCACCCACTCGTTAATCGCGCCGGAAACACTTTTGCCTTCAAAATCAAGTTTTGCGCCGGATTTTTTATCAGCGTCCCTTAAACATTTAGATTCAAGTTCCGTGTAAAGTTTTGTCCATAACGTTTCAATTTTTTTAAGATATAATTTTTGCTGTATTTCATTAAACGAATTGGTTCCAAGTCCTATTAGCCCAAAAACCATGTTCATCATCATTTGCCCGTGACGACTTACGGAAAGCCCCTTGCATAAAAAAGAAAGCGTTATACGATACAAATAGTAAACCGTTCTCCCCGTGATAAAGTTGTAAACATATCCCGTATCACTTTCATATATGTTATTATATATTTGATTATTAATATCAAGTAAATTCTGTTCGTCAAATGTATTTTGTTCAAAAATTACAGCCAACATTGTTTTTAATCCTTCACGCAGATATGTTTTTGTTTCATCATCTATATTTGTATTGATATATACTGGCAAATCATCCGTGCGGCTTTTTTCATCCTGCAAAAATTCATCAAGAAACGCGCGGTTGTTTTCATATCGTAAATTTACAATACAAAATCTGTTCAATATAGGCGCCATGATATTAAAAATAAAAGGTATATTCTGTTTATAATTTGCGGCCGATACAATAATTGTTGAATCCGGCAATTTTTTACCGTGTCCTATGGTTCTGTCAAAAACAAGCTGAAGCATAGCGCCTTGTACATTTTCCTGCACCGTGCTAAGTTCATCAAGAAATAACAACGAAGGGATATTTTGTTTTTCATACTGAATTACGCTGCGATACCAATGAGCTTCAAGCAGTTCAAGATAAGTTTCGCCGGAAACTTTGTCTTCAATACGAACTTGAAAACCTAAAATTTCCTCTTGAGTAAAACGTGAACCTATCAAGGTTTCCAAATGGTAGCCGTTACGGGCCGCCCAATTGCCGATTATAGTTGATTTTGCAAGACCGGGATTAGCCAAAAATAAAACCGGTACCCCGCTGTGCGCGGAAACAACGATTGCAAGCTCTATAGCGTCCCGGATTTTATTCAGACCCATATACTATCTTAACTTAAAACGCCGGCGCTTCGCAATACGATATTTTACGTCTATAAGACTTCTATCAAGAAAACATCGAACAAAGTATAGGGTGGGGGGGGGTATTATGGCGTTTGACCAATTATCAGGTGCGCCGGAAAACGGCCAGTGACGCGTTGTGTTTAGTCGGAGGATAAAAATCGTAGGACGACAAAGATTGGAGT
>JAITDS010000206.1 GCA_031282435.1 Spirochaetaceae bacterium | reverse complement strand
TTATTCGCAGTGGGGTTTAATACCCCGCCGCTTGCGGCGGTTCGAGTCAGGTTTGGCAAACAAAAAAATGGTAGTAAACCCCGCAATTGATAAATTTCCTTACAGAACGAACCTCGTAGAGTCTGCAACGCAAACGAGATACCCCGCCGCTTGCGGCGGGGAGGTTCATTATTAGTGTGAACTTATTACTTGTTTTCCACAATCGCTTGACAAATATTTTGAAATATATTAAAAAATAATTACTATATGTGAATGACGGAACTCCGGTACCGGTCGGAAAAGAGGAGCTTATGGATACACAGATACAGTTGCAAGAATTTATCGAGAAAATAAAAAAAGACGGGATAGAGCAGGCATCGGCGGAGGCTGCCGGTGTCAAGGCTGAAGCGCAAGCGGAAGCAAAACGAATAATCGGCACAGCCGTAAAGGAAGCCGCCGCCGCTACAGATAAGGGCAAACAAGATGCGGAACGCTTTGAAAAGGCATCAAACGCCGCTCTGCAACAGGCTTCACGCAACCTTATCCTTTCTTTTAAGAGCGAAATTGAAGCAATCTTAAATAAAATAATTGTTAAAGACACTCAGGCGGCCCTTAACGACGACGCTCTAAAGACACTTATTCCTGAAGTGGTTAAAGGTTTAAGCGCGGGGAAAGATACTGTCGATGTAATTTTGAATGAAAAACAGCTTAAATCCTTGGAAGCTTGGGCAAAAGGTGCTCTTACAACGGAGATAGCCAAAGGTTTGGAGCTTAAAGCAGGCAAAAATCTAGGGGCGGGTTTCCGTATAGGCTTGAAAGACGGCTCAGCTTACTACGACTTTTCCGCTACGACGCTTGCCGATGCGCTTGCCGCTTATCTTAACCCCCGTCTTGCTGAAATTGTCAAAGATTCGGTAAAAGGGATTTAAGCGGTGTATTACTTTCTAATAGCCCAGTTACCCTATCTTAGCTACGGTCAAAATCCCCCTATCAGTTCATCCGAGTTCAAAAAGCTGTGCGGATTGCATTTGAGTAAAAAACATTTTGCGCTGCTTGAACAGTGCGTTTACGGAATGCCGGAGGGGATAGGTGATTTCAAGGCAAGCGATTCGGCATTTATCAACGGGTGGCGTAAACGGGAACGTTCACTGACGCTGGCTCTGGCGCAGCTTCGCGCGGCGCGGCGTAAAAGCAACGGTTCTCATGATAGTTTTCCGGTTGAGCATTGGGACATAGAAGCGGAAAATCAGGCTAAAACTGCCGTGTCTATGGATAACCCGCTTGAAGCCGAACTTTTTTTAGACAAGGGACGCTGGAACGCTATAGAAAATTTGCAAAAAACAACATACTTCGGCGTAAATGCGGTTTACGCCTATATGCTTAAACTGCTCCTCATAGAGCGCCGCGCCGCGTTCAATACGGAGGAAGGTTTTGCGGAATATAAAGCGTTGTACGCTTCCATCATGGAAAACGCTCCGGGCGTAGGAGCATGAGGAGATAGTTAATGATCGGAACAAAAGGTGTGGTAGACGCCGTGAACGGCAACATGGTAAATGTCCGTTT
Source organism: Spirochaetaceae bacterium (assembly GCA_031282435.1). GTDB lineage: Bacteria > Spirochaetota > Spirochaetia > Treponematales > Breznakiellaceae > JAIRMY01. The sequence continues at coordinate 9,721 of JAITDS010000206.1, read as the reverse complement.
CGACGGGCAGGTTTCCATGAACGAAGTCGGCTTCGTAGATGTCGACGGTAAAAAGCTGAAGAGCGAAGTTATCCGCATACGCGGAGATGTTTGTTCACTGCAAGTTTTTGAAATGACGCGCGGTATAAAAGCCGGCGATGCGTGCGAGTTCAGTGGAAATATGCTTGCGATAGAGTTGGGACCCGGGCTTTTGGGTCAGGTTTTCGACGGATTGCAAAACCCTCTGCCGAAGCTGGCCAAAGAAACCGGCTATTTTCTTGAACGCGGCGTGTACGTTGATCCGCTCCCGCTCGATACTTTATGGGATTTTACGCCTGTGCTTAAAGCCGGCGATACGGTACTGCGGGGTGATTGCATAGGGACGGTACCGGAAGGCGTTTTCAAGCACCGGATTATGGTCCCTTTCAATATGTACAAAACCTATAAGATAAAATCAATTGTGAACGCCGGGTCTTACAAACTCCATGACACGATAGCGGAAGTTGAAGATGATTCAGGCGAAATTACAAAACTTTGTATGAGCTTCTTTTGGCCTGTAAAACGCGCCGTTGACTGCTATGAGGAACGTTATAAACCGTCAGAGCCTATGGTTACCCAGCTTCGTATTGTCGATACGTTTTTTCCTGTCGCTCACGGCGGGACTTATTGTATACCCGGTCCTTTCGGCGCAGGTAAAACGGTTTTGCAGCATTGCACAAGCCGCAACGCGGACGTTGACATTGTAATAATAGCGGCGTGCGGCGAGCGCGCCGGCGAAGTTGTCGAGGTTCTGAAGGAATTTCCTGAACTGATAGACCCTAAAACCGGCAAATCGTTGATGGAGCGGACTATAATCATCTGTAACACCTCATCGATGCCTGTCGCGGCGCGTGAAGCGTCCCTTTACACGTCAGTAACATTGGCTGAATACTACCGCCAGATGGGGCTAAAGGTACTGCTTTTGGCAGACTCTACAAGCCGCTGGGCGCAAGCTCTGCGTGAGATGTCGGGGCGTCTTGAGGAGATACCCGGCGAAGAGGGCTTTCCCGCCTATCTGGAATCGAGAATAGCGGGTTTTTATGAACGCGCCGGCGTTGTTCGCCTGCGCGACGGTAACAAGGGGGCCATTACTATAGGCGGTACCGTATCTCCTGCGGGAGGAAACTTTGAGGAGCCGGTAACTCAGGCTACGCTTAAAGTTGTAGGCGCTTTTCACGGACTTTCCCGTGAACGCAGCGACGCGAGAAAGTATCCGGCGATAAATCCGCTGGAGTCATGGTCAAAGTACGGCGGAATCATATCTTCTAATAAGGTTGCCTACGGAAAGAAATTTCTTGCGCGCGGTATTGAAGTAGAGCAGATGATGAAAGTTGTCGGCGAGGAAGGCACAAGCATAGACGACTTCATTATTTATTTGAAAGGTGATTTTCTTGACTCCGTGTATCTTCAGCAAAATTCATTTGACGAAGTTGATCAGGCGGCCAGTCCGGAGCGTCAAAAGCACGTTTACGACCTTATAATCGCTATTTTGGGCGCTAAATTTATGTTTGATAAAAAAGAAGAAGCGCGTCTTTGGTTCAGCCAGCTTAGGCAAAAATTCATTGATTATAACTATTCCCCTATGAACAGCGACAGGTTTAAAACCGTTGAGTCCGAGATTCGCGGTATGTTGAATGAAAAATCCTCTGGTCTTGAAGCGGCGGCTGAAAAACTATTGGCGCAGGAAGGCGGTAAAAAATGAATAAAGTATATAGCAAAATTGAATCGATAACCGGCAGTGTCATCACTGTTATTGCCAAAGGCATCCGCTATGGTGATCTCGCGGAAGTTGAAACATCGTTTGGCACGTCGCTTGCCGAGGTGAACCGTCTTGCGGGTGATACTGTTTCGTTGCAAGTTTTTGCGGGCGGACGTGGTATTTCCACCGGCGATACGGTTCGTTTTTTGGGACACCCGATGGAGGTGAGTTTTTCTGAAAACCTGATGGGGCGTGTATTCAACGGTTCCGGCGAACCCCGGGACGGCGGCCCTGAATTACGCGATCATCTCATTAATATAGGCGGCCCTTCGGTAAATCCGGCGGAGCGCATAGTTCCGCGTAAGATGATACGCACCGGTATTCCGATGATAGATATGTTTAATACTCTTGTCGTATCGCAAAAATTGCCGATTTTTTCGATTTCCGGCGAGCCTTACAACGAGCTTTTAGCGCGTATCGCTATGCAGGCGGAGGTTGACGTTATTATTCTGGGCGGAATGGGTCTGAAATTCGACGATTACATTTATTTCAGGGATACGCTGGAAGAAGGCGGCGCTCTTCCCCGTACCGTTATGTTCGTTCACACCGCATCCGACCCGACCGTTGAATGTCTTATGGTTCCGGACATGGCGCTTGCCGTTGCCGAACAATTCGCTTTACAAAACAAGGAAGTTCTTGTGCTTCTTACCGATATGACAAGTTTTGCGGACGCGATGAAGGAAATAGCGATTTTGCAGGAACACGTGCCTTCTAACCGTGGATATCCGGGCGATTTGTACAGCCAGCTTGCGGCGCGTTACGAGAAAGCCGTTGACTTTGAAACGGCGGGGTCTATAACAATACTTGGCGTTACGACTATGCCGGGCGACGACGTTACGCACCCTGTTCCCGACAACACCGGTTACATCACGGAAGGCCAGTATTACCTGCGCGGCGGGCGCATAGAACCGTTCGGTTCGCTTTCGCGCCTTAAACAGATGGTCAACGGCAAAACGCGCAAAGATCACCGCGCTATTATGGACAATATGATCAAACTGTATTCGTTCTATAAAGACACCCTTGAAAAGAAGTCGATGGGCTTTATGATGACGCCTTGGGACGACAAACTGTTGAAGTACGGAGAGCGTTTTGAGAAAGAAATGATGGACCTGTCGGTAAATATTCCGCTTGAACGCGCTCTTGATTTAGGCTGGGAAATACTTGCCGATTGTTTCAATCCTGAAGAAACGGGTATGCGGACAGAATTAATAAACGAATTCTGGCCTAAGAAATAGCGTATAGGCGGGGCCATGGCAAAGCTAAAACTTACAAAAAACGAGTTAAAGAAACAGAAAGACCAGCTTAAAATGTTTAAGCGGTATTTGCCTACTTTGGTATTGAAAAAACAGCAGTTGCAGGCGGAGATTCGCGGTGTTGAAAATAGGGTTAATGAACTGCATCAGGAAAAGGCACGGGTTGACGAAGGTTTTAAGGCGTGGATTGCTGTTTTTGGAGAAAAAGGCGTGTTTACGAGCGATATTCTGCGGGTAACGAAAATTGCCGTGCGTGAAGGCAACATCGCGGGCGTTCCGATACCTATTTTTGAAGGCTCCGAATTTGAAATTGCTCATTACGATTTGTTGAAAAAACCGCTTTGGCTTGACATGGCAGTTGAAAACCTTAAAAAGGCGCTGGAAATTGATATGGAAGCGCGTTGTTTGGAAGAACAGCAACGCCGGCTTGAAAAGGAATTGCGGACTACCACACAGCGTGTAAATTTGTTTGAAAAGATAAAAATACCGGAAGCAAAGAATTGTATCAAAAAGATACAGGTTTATTTGGGCGACCAGCAGACGGCCGCCGTTGTGCGCGGTAAAATTTCCAAGCGTGAAATGGAGAAGACAGCCGGATGATAGTACCTATGAAAAAAGTGACCATTTTTGGTCTTGATAAATTTCATGAAGATAATCTGACAAAACTCCGTGAATTAGGAGTTGTTCATATTATAGAAAAAGACGTTCAATCCGATTTCTTGAGCAAGCTTCTTGAAAAGAAAGCGAAACTCGAAAGCGCCGCCGGAATTTTACGTAGTTTTGCTCCTAAAAAGCAGGGCGCGTTTCTACCGCAGGTGCTTGACGATTCGGTTGACGCGGCTTCGCACGTCTTGGAGCTTGCAGGAAAGCGCAAGGATGCTCAGGAGCGTATATACGCGGACGCGCGAGAGATTAGCCGTATTGAAAAATGGGGGGATTTTGACCCTGCGGCATTTAAATATCTTGCGGAGAACGGAATTGCTCTTTATCTGTATGAGATTCCCAAGAAGGCGTACGAAGCTATAAAAGAGCGGCAGGTTATTGTGCTTGGGCGTGATAAAACAAACGTATACTGCGCCGCGCCGTCTCCGCTGGAGGGTTTTACGCCGTTTGTATTGCCGGATCAATCTATTTCAGAATTGCGTAACGATATTTTACGGCAAAAAGGTATAATTCAGGATGCTGAAAAGCAACTTTCTATGCTTTATTTCCAGATTTCAATTATAGAACAGGAATTGCAGGAACTTTCCGTAGAAATAGAATTTGAGGCGGCGAAATGCGGCAGGGACTCTGTAAAAGATTGTCCCGCGGGAATGACGGTTTCTTACATCACGGGCTTTGTTCCGGCGCCGAAGATGGGGTTTATAAGACGCGCCGCCGCCGATAACGGCTGGGCTTTGTACGGGGTAGACCCCGATGCTTCTGAAACGCCGCCTACGCTCGTTAAGAACAACGCGGTTGTACGCATGATTCAGCCGCTGTTCTCGTTCCTTGGAACGGTGCCGGGTTACCGTGAGTATGACATAAGTCCTTCGTACTTATTGTTTTTTAGCATATTTGTCGCCATGATTTTTGGAGACGCCGCCTACGGCAGTATTATTTTTATTGTGTCAATGATTGCGGGACTTAGTATAAAGGGAAAGACAGGCAAAATGCCTGACGCGGCTAAACTTTTTGCGTGGCTTGGCTTTTGTACGATAGTTTGGGGTTCGTTGAACGGTTCTTGGTTCGCTATACCTTCTGAAGCGTTGCCGCCTTTCCTGAAAGCTTTTATTTTACCGCAGTTTGATGCCAACGTAGCGCTTAACGTTTTTCCGGGTATTTTGAAAAAATTGTTTGAGATACCGGCGGAACAGCCCGGAAACACGGCATATTGGAATATACAGTTTTTGTGCTTTTCAATTGCTATAATTCAATTGGTTTACGCTCACTTGAAAAACATAAAAAAATTACTGCCGTCTCTTGTGGCCGTTGCCCAGTTGGGCTGGCTGATTATGATGATAGGGCTTTATTTCCTTGTGCTTTCCATGCTGTTGAAGGTTAGGCTTCCCGGTTTTGCCGTGTATTTTATCGGTATAGGTTTGGGTATGTACTTTATTTTTGCCGAACAGAGGGGCGGGAATCCGTTTAAGAACGTGCTTAAAAGTTTTTCTAACTTTTTACCGACTTTTCTAAACGCTGTTGGGAGTTTTGCCGACATAATAAGCTATATTCGTTTGTTTGCGGTGGGTCTTGCCGGCAGCGCAATCGCCAATAGTTTTAATTCTATGTCGGGTATTGGCGGTTTGTTGAGCGGTGTTGACGGCATTCCAATTGTGGAAATAGCGCTAAAGTTTATTGCCGCAATATTGATACTGGTTTTTGGGCATGGTTTGAACATTTTAATGAACGCGCTTTCGGTTATCGTACACGGTGTACGGCTTAACCTTCTGGAATATGCCGGAAACCATCTTTCTATGGAATGGTCGGGTTATTCATACAAACCTTTTGCAGTTGGGCAAAAGAAAAATACTTAAGGAGAAATATATGGACGCTGGATTATTAGGTCAAATTGGCCTTGGGGCTTGTTTAGGACTTTCGGCGCTGGGATCATCTGCCGGCGCGGGTATAGCTGGTATGGCCGCTATCGGCTCTTGGAAAAAGTGCCTTATGCAGAACAAACCGCTGCCTTTTATTTTGGTTGCTTTTGCGGGCGCTCCTCTTACTCAGACTATTTATGGATTCATTCTTATGCAGACCTTATTCAATACGCAAGTTTTGAGCGCGTATCAGGTTTTGGGCATAGGCGTGTTTTCCGGTATTGGTATTGGCGCTTCTGCCATTGCGCAAGGTTCCGCCGCCGCGTCGGCTTGCGACGCTTATGCTGAAACGGGTCAGGGTTTTGGTAACTATATGCTTATACTTGGTCTGTGCGAAACTGTCGCTCTGTTTGTGATGGTATTCTCAATGTTGGTCGCATAATTGACAGCATAGTTCTTTCCCGCGCAAGGGATTGGAGGGGTGCGCCGCCTCAAGAGGCGGCGCAGACGCGGCGGCCCCGCAGGGGAAGCCGCGGCCTAGCCCCGCAAAGCCCGGTTTTTGTACGCTTTTAGAAAATTCTAAAAGCGTACAAAAATGCGCCCAAAAAATTAAAAAATGAAAAATACCCGGTGAGCAGATATCCGTTTTATTCTAAAATTAAATGAGTAATGCTGGCGGGCGAATTGTCTGGAACTTAACGCCTGATTTTAATAGGCAAAGGAGTAAGCCTGCCGGCGGTTTTTATGAAACGTAGGTTAATTAGCGCGGCGCTGCCGTATGTGAATAATGTGCCGCACCTTGGAAATTTGATACAGGTTTTGTCGGCGGACGCTTTTGCCCGTTTTTGCAGATTGCGCGGGTATGAAACTTGTTATGTATGCGGCACGGACGAGTACGGGACGGCGACTGAGACGCGGGCGGCTGAGGAAGGGATAAGTCCGCGTGAATTGTGCGACAGGTACTGGGCGGTGCATGATGAGATTTACCGCTGGTTTAATATAGCTTTTGACAAATTCGGGCGGACATCTACGCCTATTCAGAGCGAAGTTGTACAAGATATATTCAAAAAACTTGACGCGGCGGGTTTTATTTCTGAAAAGACGATAGAACAGCTTTACTGTCCCGTTTGCGAGCGTTTTTTGGCCGACCGTTATGTACGCGGCGTTTGCCCGCATTGCGCTTATGACGGTGCGCGGGGGGACCAGTGCGAGGTATGCGGCAAACTGCTTGAACCTACCGACCTGAAAGAGCCGCGTTGCGCAAGCTGTGGTAATACGCCTCAATTAAAATCGACTAAACATTTGTATCTTGATTTGCCTAAACTGCGCGGCAGGCTTGAGGCTTGGATAGGGGAGGCGTCCGCACGCGGAAGGTGGGCTAAGAACGCCGTACAGATGACGCAGGCGTGGATTCGGGACGGTCTGCATGAACGCGCCATTACCCGCGATTTGAAATGGGGTATTCCTGTGCCTAAGGCTGGTTTTGAGGGAAAAGTTTTTTATGTTTGGTTTGACGCGCCTATAGGATATGTGTCTATAACCGGCTCTTTGGCGCGGGACATTGGAATCGATTGGAAAAGTCTTATTGACGGATGGTGGAAAAATCCTGAGAATGTTGAGCTTTTTCAATTTATAGGCAAGGATAATATCCCGTTTCATACTGTAATTTTTCCGTCAACACAGCTTGGTTCAGGTGAAAATTGGACGATGCTACATCACTTGAGCAGTACGGAATATCTTAACTATGAAACCGGAAAGTTTTCCAAGTCCAAAGGTGTGGGTGTTTTTGGTACGGACGTTATGGAAACCGGAATACCGGCGGACGTATGGCGCTTTTATATATTTTACAACAGGCCGGAAAAATCGGACGCTGTTTTTGTCTGGAAAGATTTCGGCGAAAAGGTGAACTCGGAGCTTATCGGTAACTTTGCCAATCTTGTAAACCGTACTTTGTCTTTTGTTACTCGTTACTATAACGGTGTTATTCCGCCTTTACAGGAAGGTTTGGCGGAAAAAACGGAGGAGTTTTGGAAAATTGTACGCGGCTGCGAGGCGGCTATAACGGAAAAACTTGAATGGGCCGAGCTTAGGGACGCTTTTCACTTGATATTTGAACTGTCGTCTTTTGCCAACAAGACTTTTCAAGACGGTGAGCCTTGGCGTACGAGGAAGGACGATCCGCCCGCCGCCGCCGAACTGATACGCAATCTTTGTTTTCTTGTACGCGATCTTGCGGTGTTGGCATTGCCTTTTATACCGCATACGTCGGAGCGGATAGCCGGCTTTTTTGGCTGTAGTGTTGCGATGTGGAAAGATATTGGGAAACCTGAAGGCTTGGAGAGGGTGGTAAAAAGCGCTGTTTTATTCAGCAAACTGGAAGACGAACAGCTTGCCGGACTGCGGGACAGGTATTCCGGCTCTCAGGGTGAGCGGGAAAAAGAGAAAGTTTTTGCGCTGGAGAGGCTTTTTATAGAGACCGTAGACCTGCGGGTCGCAAAAATTGTCAAGATTGAAAAGCATCCCAAGGCGGATAAGTTGTATATTGAGACTTTGGATATTGGCGGTGAGGAGCGGGTTATCGTTTCGGGTTTGGTTCCGTTTTACAAAGAGGAAGAATTGTTGAACAAGCAAATTATTGTTGTTTACAACCTTAAACCGGCAAAGTTGCGCGGTATTGAAAGCCGGGGTATGTTGTTGGCCGCTTCGTGTGAGGCCGTTGAAGGCGGCGGTGAAATTGTGGAGGCGCTTGATGCCGCCGGAGTTCCTTCCGGTACCAGGGTTGGGCTTGAGGGTTTTGATTTTCCTGCCGCCGCGCCGCCGGAAATCGACATTGACGCTTTTTCCTCAATAAAAATTAATGTGCGGGGCAATGTGGTTTATGTGGGCGATAGGCCGCTGTGTATTGGCGGCGCGGCTGTTAAGACTGTTCGTGTGGCAAACGGCGAGGTTCATTGAGATGTGGCGTTTGGGGTGTTATGACTAAAGAGAAGAGGGGCGGACGGGACGCTTTGCGCGGCTCGTTGATACCGGCGGCTTTTGCCGTTTTTTTTACGATTATTCCTTCAATTCTGATAAAATTAGATATTATTGACGCTTATGTGGCGCAAATAATCACGGTAGCGGGCGTGAACGCGATTCTCGCGGTGAGCGTGAACATGATTACCGGTATAACGGGGCAGCTTTCTATAGGACAGGCCGGTTTTATGGCTATAGGCGCTTACTCGTGTATATTTTTTAACTTGAATCTTGGTCTGCCGCTGCCGCTCGCCGCTGTTCTTGGCGCTCTGCTCACCGCGTTTGCGGGTTTTCTTATTGGCTTTCCTACGTTAAAACTTACCGGAGATTATCTTGCCATTGTAACGCTTGGTTCGGGTGAAATTATTCGTGTTATTCTGACAAATATGCGCGGCGTTACGGGCGGCGCGAACGGCAGGCAGTTTCCGACCGCTTTGTCGTTTTTGCCGGATTTTTCTTTTTTCACCGTTACGTTTACTCTTGTTGTTATAGTCTGTTTGCTGCAAAACTTTCTGCGTTCTAGTTTTGGGCGGGCTATCCTTGCCGTCCGTGAGGATGAAATTGCCGCTAATTCCTGCGGTATCGGCGTGTTTCGTTATAAAATGATTGGTTTTGTGAGCGCTTCGTTTATCGCGGGTATAGGCGGCGCGTTGTACGCTATGGTTATCGGTTTTGTGAAACCGGATGTGGCTTCGTTTACAAAGAGTATAGATTATTTAATTTTTGTAGTGCTGGGCGGCATGGGTTCAATAACGGGCGCTATTCTTGCCGCCTATGTGCTTACTTGTTTGCAGGAATTCCTGCGTTTTTTGCAGGATTACAGGCTGCTAATATATCCTTTGATTTTAATTATGGTGATGTTGTACCGTCCTCAGGGCTTGCTTGGCATGAAAGAGTTTTCTTTTGTCCGTATTTGCGAGCGGCTTTTTAAGCGTAAGGCCGGCGCTGAGAAGCTATAATACCCCCCCGCCCCCCGGCAATTCCCGTTTCAAAACGAAAATCAGCGTCAACTTTTACGGCGAAAGATGTTTTTAGATAGCGCAAGCGATTGTAGGGGTTGCGAAGCAAGACACGGCGCCCCCTGCGGGGGCGATGTGGCCGGAGCGCGAAAGCGCGCAGCCCCGAAAAGCGCGGTTTTTGCGCCGCTAAAGCGGCGT
>JAITDS010000260.1 GCA_031282435.1 Spirochaetaceae bacterium | reverse complement strand
GCCAGGCTGAATGCTTGCTGGCTCATGTGGACCGTTTCTTTCAGTTTCGGGAAGAAGCGTTCAAGAGCGTTCTGGGAACTTTCCTTGACCATGCTGAGCATGAAGTACATCAGCTTTTAAACGGCATTTTACGATTCCGGCTGAAATCCTGCTTTCGTTTCTTTGATCGGTTTTCATATTCCGCTTTTTCTAACAGACCTCGGACCATTTCAAAACAAGTCTTTTTTCCATGTTATCCCCCCCATATTTCGGTTTATCACGGCTTTGGGAGGGTGTCTATCCCTTAACTTGTTGACAGTGGGCGCGCCCCCCGATGGCGTCAAAGACGCCCCGCCCCCTGTCCCGGTGGTGGTTTGGTTCCCCGATAACAAAGGTGCCGGGTAGTTACCAGCGCCTAACAAAGAGCCGCCAATAACAATTTCCCGTAAAACCATGCGCGGGCGCCCCGCTCAACATGGACCGGTATCTCATGATATTTGAATAATGACTTTAACCTCTTGAACGCCGTTTCTATCCGCCGCCTCTGGCGGTAAATATCCAGTATCAATTCAGGGGCCGCATCGGTTATTGACGTAACTACTATCACGTAGCGGTTATATGCCTCTTGCGCCTTCCTCAGCTCTTTGTCCCCGTGTTTCCTCATCCGGGTTTTCCGCAGGGTTTCAAGCCCTTTTTCCTCCGCTTCTTTCGTTTTCCTCATCACACAAAAACGCAGCGGTTTGTACTCCCCCTCCAGTTCGTAATACAGTGTCTTCTCCCCGCTTTCCCCCGGCCGCAATCCCTTAAAATATCCCGGAACATTCACCCTCCTCCCCCGCGCGTTATACACGTTAAACCTCTTCATCCCAAACCGGAATATAAAACCGCTATCCCTTCCCGACAGGTACTCTATCCCCTGTTTGTTGCAATACGCCCGGTCCCCTACTACAATATCCCCCTCCCCAAAGCTCTTGAAATTACTAGCTTTCTCTCCTGTTTCCACGCCGGTCAGCGCCATCTCCTTCATCCCCAGGTCAAAAAGTCCTATCGCGTAATGCAACCGGTAATCCGCCTTGTCGCTCCCGTGTACCGGCTCGTCGCCGGCATCTACCAAATATACTTTCCGGCCACCCAGCCACTCGGGCGGTTCGATTATCGCTTTGTTGTTCCGGTATATGGCTTCACACAGCCATCTAAGCCATTCCCCGCATTTTTGAAACCTCGTGAATACCGCTTTCTTGCTTATTGAGCGAATACCGGCAAGCTGTAACAATGCCGCCGTCCCGCTAAAGGATTTCCCCTCGGTCAGGTATAAGAATACCAGCCGTAGCAAATCAACCGCGTCCCTGATTTCCCGTCCGCGTACTAATGCCCCGAGTTCTTTTGCCTTGGCTTCCCACCCGTCGGGCATTACCGACAGTAATTGTTCAAAACTTGTTTTTTCCACTTTCATATCGAGAACTTATCACGTTTCTAAGGCTTTGTTAAGTATACGCAATGGGTATTAGAGACCCCGCCGCGAATGAACCACCTCGCGGCAAGCGCGCCTAAGGTCGAAGACCGGCGTTTGCGGCGAGGTATCTTGTAGGCGTTGAAATTATTTACGTGGTTCAATCGGGTAAGGAAATTATTTAACTGTGGAGGTTTGCGGCGCAAACCCGTCTATTACCATTTTTTATTTGGCGTTGCCAGCTCGAACCGCCCTAAAGGGCGGGGTATTAGACCCCACTGCGAATAAATTAACCCGTATATGACAAAATATGACAAACGCATATTTTTTTTGAGCTTTTTAATTTTAGTTAAAGCATATTTGCTTTTTTCGCGCATAGTTGTATATGAAAATCTTAGTTTTAAGCAAAATCATTTTTATTACGGTTTTGCTTGGCGCGGCGAGTCCCGTCTTACAGGCAGAGGCACAGCCGGATAAGGCGGAAAACAAGCCAAATAGTAAACCTTTTGGATTTAGCGTCCTTGAAAGCGGCTCATGGGTGGAAGACGGGAATTTCAGCAACCGCCTAGATACGCGCCTGTACGCCCCGTGGGGCATTTCACTTCGGGGACAGCTTGTTGACAAACGCCCCGCGCCCCCTTGGGAAAATCCCGACGAAGGACTGACCGCTTGGGGAACCGCGCTCTACCACAAAAGCACCGGTTCAAGATTGATTTACGGATTGATAGAAACACAAGGCTTGTTAAACCGTACCCGCAATATATGGACGCGTTCCGCGCCGTGGTTCGAAACACACAGCGTATCCAACGCGGACCTGAAAAATTCAACCGGAGACATGGAAACAGCGGTTGTATACATGGATTTACTGACACCGGCGATAGGCCCTTTCAACGCTTACTTTTCCACACAGTTTGATAAAAAGTCGAACACCGTTTTTACAGCAGGGGCCGCCGCGCGGTTGCCGTTTAATTCATCACTCCGCCTCGAAGCCCTGTCCTCCGAACGATGGTTTGAAGAGCGTAAAATGGAGGCATGGTTTTCGGATAACCCGTACCTGCCGGAAAGAAAACTAAACTTCCACGCGTTTAGCGCCGTGTTTTCCAACCCGTATTTCAGTTTTGCCGGAGATTTCGCCTATTCCGAAATATTCGCGTGGGGCATGGATATTTATGCCAACGCCTCTTTACGTTTCGGCGCGGGGCCATGGCGTTTTTCGCTTGCGTCGGACGGCGCGGGATCGCGTTTTTCAGGTTTTGACGGCTCCGTCCCGGGCGCCGGGTTTAGGAGCGCGGCAAAATTCGAATGGGAAGGAAACCGCAATATGCTGTTCCGGCTTTCTTCCGTTCTGCGCTCCGGCGCATGGCAAGCGCCTTTTGACCACAGCGCGACAAAATTATACTTTCGCTTTCCGCTGGATAAAAGCAGTTTGTTCCGCGTCAACCGCGTATCGTTAGCAATGGAGCGGGACGCCCGGTCATGGGAACGGATAACGGACGACTTTTCGCTCGCGGCCGTCTTCGGCGCGGGGCCTTTTCGCCCTTCATTCGGCGTAACTTTTAGCCGGCACAGCGTAGCGAATGTGGGAGACACCATTTACCCGTACCCGACTTTCAGCGCGGCCTCCGAATTTGACACGTTAAAACTTTCCGCCGCCCTTTCCTGCATGATTTTTTTTGTATCGTTAAAAGGCGCGGTTTCGTGCGACATTGTTGACGGGAAAGAAACCGCAAGCGCAAGCTCCGTCAGCGCGTCCGTAAGCGGGAAACTTGGGAGACTGGGGCTTAAACTCAGCGGCGACAGCAAAACAGGCAAACTGTCTTACTCCGTCACATGGAAAATTCAAAAAACCAGCTTTGACTAACGGGTAATACGCTTAAAAACAATAATCAAAATTCGGGCGCATTTTCACCTGCGGCAGATGCCGCAGGCAAAAACCGCGCTTTACGGGGCTACGCTATCGCTCCGGCCACGCCGCCCCCACAGGGGCGGCGCGTCTGCTCCGCACCCCTCCAATCGCTTGCGCATTTTGCAAACTCCGGACATGGCGATAAAGCGCGCCGGCCTTACAAGATTGCTTTCACGTTTTCGTTTTTACGGAATTTGCGTCCGTGTATTAACCTCCGGAAACTGATATTCTCGGATAGTCTGTCTTAATTTGGGTTACTTTTTCAAAATGAGGCACGGGTTTTTTTCGGTTAGATTTTCGATGAGGCAATGCGGGGCATTGACCATATTGTTTTTTTAACGATATTATCTGAACGTATGATATTGAGTTATAAAAATAAGATTTTGACTCTTTCCGCGCTTTGCGGAGCGCTTCTGATTGCTTTTATACTTACTATTGTATTCGATCCTGAAAATTCCGCCGCGCGCGGGGCGTTTTGGACGGCTTTAGACCCAAAATTTAAAGACAAAGTCAACTTAATCCGGCTTGACGGCGAGGATAAAGTTCAGTTAATACGAAATAACGGGCGTTGGTTTGTAAATTTTGAAGATTCTCTGTATCCGGCGCGTCAAAACAAGGTCGATGATATGATTAACGTCCTTTCAAGGCGCGGTTCTTATCCTGTGCGTTCAAGGTCCGAGGTTGCTCAGGAAAAACTAATGCTTACTGAGGCTGAGGCTCAGCGGATTATTATAAATGACGGCGATGATAACACGTTGCTTGATGTTCTGGTCGGAGCGCCGGACGCTACGTTAAAAGAAATTTATATAAGATTATCCGGAAATAAAGAGATACGTTCCGGCAAGGATGTTTTTTCGCCGCTTTTTGTAAGCAGGCAGGGCTGGTATGATTTGCGTTTATTCCCGGACCATGAGGCCGAAGGTTTAACGGTAAGTTCTGTACAGCGTGTAGTAGCGCAACCTCCCGCGCTTGAAGTTCTTAACGCCAGTATTGACGGTGAAGACGCTTCAAGTATCCCTATTGCGGAAGCTTACACGTTGATTCGTGACGGTAATGGCTGGAAACTGGAAGATTCGGGTGAAATTATGGACTCGTTGGCTGTTGAGGCGTACATCCGTAGAATTATTGACTTCGAGGCTAATGATTTTACATCCGCTTTGAGGGCGAACGATCCGGCCTTTACGCAGCCTTCGGCATCTTCCGGCAGGCTTGTTTTGGAGACGGGGGATGGTAAGCGTCGTATTATAACTATAGGCCCTGTATTTGCGGATAAGTACGGCGCCGCTGTTTCCGGCTCGCCTTATGTTTATTTGCTGGCGGATTGGCAGTTAGCCCGTCTTTTTGACAAACTGCCACTTGCAACAAAATAAAAAAAAGAATATGATTAATTATGTCAACGCAGGGTAGAGCAGTTGGCAGCTCGTCGGGCTCATAACCCGGAGGTCACAGGTTCGAGTCCTGTCCCTGCTATTTTTTGTTGCCGGCCTAATGTTCTACAGAGACGGGAGCGGCGCTGATTTTTGCAAATACGTATTTGCGCGCTAAAACGAAGCAACGCAAAGCGTAGCCCGTTAGCATAAAAAGTTCATTTTACGGTATTTGGATAATTCCTTTTAAAAACAAAGCGGTTTAACAATATGCTTACTACCACCAGCAATAGAGAGCCGGATAGTACCGGGAAAAATAAAAATTTCCAGTTTGAGTTCTCTAAAATTATGATTATTGTGTCCGCGCCGGCAGGCGGATGAGTGGTTTTCGTTAATATCATAACCGCAAGCGCCAAACTAACTCCAAGCGCCAAACTTAACGGACTATTTCCCAAAAAACGCAGAACAATCAGGCCGATGACCGAAGATATAAAATGGCCGCCGATAATATTCCTAGGCTGAGCAAGCGGAGATTCCCATGCCGCAAAAGTTAAAACGCAGCTTGCGCCGAACGGGGCTATAAAAAACTCATACTTGACTATGTCCGTCAGCGAAGCAAGTGTAAATATTGCGATAAACCCGCCAATAAAGGCAAATAAAGCTGTTTTTATAATGCTTTTAATCGTAATTTTATATGTAATATCCGGCATTACGCCCCCAAAGATTTTTATATTTATAGTTAGCGTTGTTCGAAAACTGAAGTTTTCGCAAGCCAAGCATGGCGGCAATGCATGGCTTGGCCAACTCCCGCTTAAAAGACTTGGGCGGCAACCAATCAGGTTGGCGAACAAGTCCGTTGTTTAAAAACTTAAAGTTTCCGCTTCCGTAAAAGCGAACTTACAGGCCAACCGGTTATTGAACAAATATCCGCCGCATGGCTCCGGCTTAAAGCGTACAAAGCGCGGCGGGCCGCCGTAATTGACCGCGTTTCAATTATACTAGTAAATTAAAACTTCCGCGGCAAGAGTCCGTTCTAATAACAAAAAAGGAGGGGGGGGGGGGGGCATCCCGGCGTGAGGTATGCGGAAGCGGAAACTTGAGGCTTCCAAACAGATTTTCACGGTTTATCAGTCTTCCCAAAGCCGCCGCGCTTGTGGCCCCCGCCGCCGCGCCCGGAACGCCCCCGCCTACGCAAATCTCATGATATGTCTTGTCTTACAGGCAAGGCCTTGCCGCGCAGAAAATCTTTTATTTCCGTTATGCTCGCCCTGCCGAAGTGGAGGAGGGAGGCGGCAAGGACCGCGTCCGCGATACGGGCGGCCTCGGCAATCTGGGAAAGTGACCCCGCGCCGCCTGACGCTATGACCGGAACCGGAACCGTTTTCATAACAGCCGAAGTCAACTCAAGGTCGTAGCCCGCCGCTGTCCCGTCAGCGTCTATCGAATTGAGCAGAATCTCGCCGGCGCCGAGACCGGAGGCCATAGCCGCCCATTCAAGCGCGTCAACGCCTGTATCCTGCCGCCCGCCGTGTGAAAAAGCATTCCAGCGCCGTTTACCCGCGCCGTCCGTTTCTACACACTTCGCGTCCAGAGATAATATAACACACTGTTTGCCGTAAGAGTCCGCCATTTCGCGCAGCAAAGCGGGGCGTTCCAGCGCCGCCGTGCAAACAGAAACCTTATCCGCGCCGGCGTTCATCGCAAGCCGCATATCTTCGAGCGAGCGCACACCGCCGCCCACACAGAGTGGAATAAAAACCTCGCGCGCCACACTCGCCACGACATCAAGCAATGTCGCCCGACTCTTGTAAGACGCGCCAATATCCAAAAAAACAAGCTCGTCAGCCCCGTCTTGGTTGTAACGCCGCGCCAATTCTACAGGATCGCCGGCATCCGCAATGCCGGTGAACTTCACGCCCTTGACTACACGTCCGTCGTCCACGTCAAGGCACGGAATAATCCGCTTGGCCAAATGAACCTCCCCGCAAGCGGCGGGGTATCTCGTTTGCGTTGCGGACTCTACGAGGTTCGTTCTGTACGGAAATTTATCAATTGCGGGGTTTACTACCATTTTTTTGTTTGCCAAACCTGACTCGAACCGCCGCAAGTGGCGTGGTATTAAACCCCGTTGCGAATAAGACTCTGGAGAAGATGAGGGAGATGAAGGATACGACTTACCCGGAACTTCATAAAAATGTGTTTCCGTTTGCTTTTGTTTAGATGAATCTTCAAAACCGCGCGCGTAATTTTTGTTTTTAAGCCAGTTTTCGAGCAAGGTCAAACCCGCGGGACCAGATTTTTCAGGATGGAACTGTACGGCCGCCAGAGCGCCGCGCTCAACGGCGCAACAGTAACGTATAGAATACAACGCCTCCGCCGCGGTTACACAATCGTCATCCGGCGCGGCGTAAAAAGAATGTATATAATAAAAAAAGGATTCGTCCGCTAGCCCGTCAAAAACCCCGCGCCCGCCAATTTTTTTACGGAAAAACGTACGGTTCCAGCCAATCTGCGGGATTTTGCGGCATGGGAACTTTTTTACCGCGCCGGAAATAACGCCAAGACCAGATACTCCGCCGGACTGTTCAAGAGTTTCTTCCGACTCGTCAAACAGTAACTGTAAGCCTATACATATACCCAAAAAAGGCTTATCCGCCGCGATCCATCCGCGGACAGCCTCCGCGTAACCCGACTCGTTCAACGCTTTCATCGCCGGCACAAAATGACCGTCTCCGGGAAAAAGAATCTTTTCGAAAGGGCCGCCGTCGAGCAATTCTTCGGGACCGCGCGCAAAACGCGCCTTTGCCCCAAGCCGCGCAAGAGCGTTCATTACAGACCCAAGATTCCCCGCTCCATAATCAATAACTCCAATCATAACTAACTGTAGCAGATTGAACGCCATTTTGCCATGCGGCGTAATATGAAAGGGAACCGTATCTTTCTTTATAATTTCATGCGAAAAGGCTCTACAGATTACGCCGCACTTGCTTAGGGAGTTTCGCCCGCAGGGCTACACCCTGCACAAACGAAATTCCGGCAATTTATATGGGCTGGGGGGTAGCGGAATACCGCGTAAGCGGTATGAAGCGAGGGGGGCGCGTGCCGCAAGCGCTTACGCGCTTGCTTAGGGAGTTTCGGTCGCAGGGCTACGCCCTGCTTTGCGAAACTCCAACAATTTAGTTTATAATTTGCGCCGCCAGTATGGAAATAGCGCCCCCCTTTTAAGCGTCCGTGAATGCGCTGATTCCGCAGACTTGGGAGAAAACGCCCTTTTCTTGCTGAAGGCAAGGCAGGAAACCCACTGGTGGGCTGGCGGCCGGCTGGCCGGTTAGATAAAGTACATATAATCGCCGCTCTTTTTTGCGGACTTTATCAATGAAGCAAGAGTTTCGCAGTCAATTATGGCGGCTATACGACGGTTGAGCGGCTCGAAAACACTCCGCCAAATACAAAGCCTAAACCCGTTAGAAGTGTCAGGCGGCGCTTCCGCAACCAGCATATCACCCTCAAGAGCGCGCAAAACATCTCCCAGAACTATTTTCTCGGCAGGTTTAGCAAGCATATAGCCGCCGGACGCTCCTTTTATCGAGCGAATAAAACCCGCCCTCCTCAAAATAATCGCCACCTGCTCCAGATAACGCGCCGATATGGATTGCCGCATAGCCGCGCTTACCAAATTAACATGATCGCCATTACTATTTTCAGCAATATCAATCAACAAACGAACACCGTAACGTCCCCGCTTTGAGATTTTCATATCGCATACTCCGGCTCAGAATAAGACTTATAATCCGCCGCCAAATCCGACAATTTTATTGAATCTATAAAATCATTAATCCCGGCATACAAATTCTGCCATGTATGACGATTAGGACAATTTAATTCGGAAGGACATTGCTTAGAATCGACACATTCCGTAGGTTTTAGATCCCCCTCAACGGAACGCAGAATCGCGCCCACGCTAATTTCATCCGCCTTTTGCCCAAGCAGATAACCGCCGTTCGGGCCGCGCACCCCTATAATTAAACCCGCCTTTCGCAAAAGTAAAAACAACTGTTCAAGATAGCCTTCCGAAACACCGGTATTTTTTGATATGTCTTTAGTGCTTACATAGACACCCTCCGGCAGAAGCGCCATATACAACATAGCCTCCAACGAATAAGTGCCTTTGGTTGAAATCCTCATACAAACTCCTTATCCCTATAAAAACTGTAGGATAAACTCATAAAAAAAACAAGTAAAGTTCCGGCCCCTGCCGGCGGCTTCCCTCCTTTTGCGCTCATTTTGAAAAGAATGTTGACTTTCGCCGGTCAGCCGGTTTTCCGTCTTGCCGTTTGGCAGAAAACCCGCATCGATTTACGAGAGAGTATAATTAAATAATATAATCAAAATACGGGCGAATTTTTGCCCGCCTAACGGCGGCCAAAAACCGGGCTTTTCGGGGCATGGCCGCTTCGCCCCTGTGCGGGCGAAGCGTCTTTGCGCTTCGCGCAAACCCCTACAATCCCTTTCGCGAATCAAAACCGCTTCATTAAATTGTCAAAAACCGCAAGACTTGTAAGCTTAACCGCAGGAATTCCGATTTCAAAACGAAAATCAGCGTCAACTTTTACCGCTAAAGACGCTTTTAGATAGCGCAAGCGATTGTAGGGGTTGCGAAGCAAGACACGGCGCCCCCGCAGGGGGCGGCGTGGCCGGAGCGCGAAAGCGCGTAGCCCCGCAAAGCGCGGTTTTTGCGCCGCTAAAGCGGCGTGAAAATGCGCCCAAAATGAAAAAAGCGCCGCTAATACACTTTCGAAACCATGTAAAACTTTGAATTTTCCCGAAACCGGAATCGCCGGCTTAACCGGCAAGCAGGCGTGTTTTGAACAAGTCAAATCTGTAAACGAATTATTCGCGGACAATACAAGACGCGGGTTAAGGGTTTTTTACAAAACGAAGCAAATCTACGATTCCTATGCAGAGTGTCATAGACAACGCTATGGCAATAGATATTATACGAAGTGTTTTGTCGCTGACATATTCAGGTTCCACAGGGAGGAAAAGTTCGCCGGCGGATACCCTGTTTTTCTGTTTGCCGTTTAATCCGGCAATGCGAATGAACCGCTCGCCGCCGTCACCATAACCAAGTTCGCGCGCATGGAGGTAGATTGTATCGTTGTCGTTTACCAGCGAGTTTTTTATTCCGGTAAATTCTTCGTTAAGGATTTGCAGCCGGTGCAGGTTTGCGATTTGCTTTTCTTTTTCCTCGTTTAGCTGTTTATAGGCAAAAAGTCCCATAGCTCCAACAAGCAATGATGAAAGAGCGTAGAACATCAGCGCTATCCACAATACGGCAAGGTATTTTAAAGACGGCATACTGATTCACTATCGGAACAGGCTTAGGTATTTCTTAATAGAGTTGTTCGGAAACCTTAAGTTTCCGCAAACCAAGCACGGCTTGGCCAAGTTCCGCTTAAAAAATACTTGGGCGGCAAGCAATCAGGTTGGCGAACAAGTCCAATATACGGCTTCAGACAGACGGTATAATTATGGATAAGCATCCGGAGGAAGAATACCGTCGGGTAAAGAAGGCATTTGCGGAATAGAAATCCCCATCTCCTCGCACGACAAAAAGTCTTGGGGTACAATCTGTACAGATATAGTTTCGCCTCTTTCCAGATCTTTGATGTCTTCAGCTTCTATCTGTATATGTATAGGATAAAAATCTTGGCCAAAGTAACTGTTAAGCATTTTGTAGGGACAAATGCCAAAGTCACATCCGCAACTTTGGGTTGAGGACCGGCAGGGACAGGCATGCTCACTTAACGGGTCAACCGGCTGCTTAACGTAAATAAACAGAGAAAAAGCCTCCCCTTCGGTGTAAGCATCCGCCCTCATGATCAACGCCCAATCAAGTAACGGGGAACTAATACCGTGTATGTTGGCCGTATCGCTCAATATGCTGATAACTTCACTAAAAGGCGGGTATTTATCGTTCAAATACGATGTCGCAATTCCGCCGGCATACTCAAAACCATACTCAGCCACATCCGGATCAAGCTCCAAGTTTAGAAAATATATGGGCGGGGCATCGGGAATATCTTTTAACTTTAGCCCGCCGGGTCCGTATCCAACTGTAAGCGCCGTGATATCTTTAAGCTCTAGTTTGATTTTTTCAGAGGGCGCGGGTATTTTTTGATTGTCGAATACGACATAACGTGATTTTAGCATACTAAGCGCGATAGGCGACTCTTGAAGAGCGGCAACATTTTCAAAATTTGAGTTAAGTTTGCTCAATTCTACTACAAAGATGCCCTTAGTTTCCTTATAGGATTCGGGTAGCGTTATCTTATATCTACGTGTACCGGAAACGGGCGCAACAACGGTATAACCAAGCTGCGCCTTACCGCTCGCCTCTTCTACGAAAACGCGCACTGGCAAAAATTGGCTGGCCACGACTGAGTCTACCGTAAGTTCCACCTCAAACGACATATCGGGACCGGGGTCGGTAAGGTTTCCCCCCTTGAGGTTTATGTTTTCTAAGCCGTCGCAAGCCGCAAACGCCAAAGTGAACGAAGCAAAAATAATTCCTAAAAGCCGCGCCTGTTTTCCGGCGATTACAATATACTTCAACATAATACTAATATAATAGTTTCAGTTGTAAACTGCAATGAACCGCCTCGCGTCAAGCGCGCCTAAGGTCGAAGACCGGCGTTTGCGGCGAGGTATCTCGTAGGCGTTGAAATTATTTACGTGCTTCGATTGTGCAAGGAAATTATCTAATTATGTAGGTTTGCGGCGCAAACCCGTCTACTTTATACGCGCCCTGCCTGTCGCCCGCCCTCTATTGAATTATAATAAAATGTTTAGTATATTAGACTTGTTCAAGAGGACGGTTGGTAACGGTCTAACCGGTGCTTCTTAACGCCTGCCGCGCATAGCGCGGATACATTTTAATAGGAAACTATGGAGGCTCAATGATGAAAAAGAAGAGACTTGCAATTGCGGCATCGCTTGCGGCTGTTTTATGTTTAGCCGCGTCTTGCGGCGGCGATACGGATATAGGCGACCTTATACAGTCGTCCGATACGCTTGTTAAAACAACCGGAGTTTTCGCGTTATTTAACGCGCCCAAGAGCGACCAGCTCTCGCAACAGGTCGATTTGGTATACTCTAGCGCATCTTACTCCCCGGTGCTTCAATTTAGCGAAGAAGGAACGGACGAAGAGTCATGGCTTATAACTCATGGATTAGCCGAATATAACTTTGTTGACGACCCTTACGGATACGGCCCCAAATGGACGAATGAGGGGGGGGGGGGGGACGCAGCCTGACCCGAATTCTCAAACATCCCTTCTAAACGTCTCAATTCCTGAGGGCGTTACACCGCCAAGCGAAGGCGGCCCGGAATATCAAATTATTGGAATTTCAGCGACATACAAACTGGCTACAACACCGAAAGAACCGCAGAAAGCCAAATCCATATTTTCAGGCTGGAAGATAGAAAGCTTTAATACAAGCCTTAACGATTCCGGTCTTAAAAAAAATACGGTAATAAACACAGACGATTTCCAGTTCAAAATTTCGTATATGTTTAAAGAAGACTATTCACCGGAAATTTATAAATTCCCTTCAAACAAGCCGTTAAACCCAATAAACGGCGCTTACATAACATTTACTGCGGTATTCGACGATGACCCGGAAACCGCGGAAAAAAAAGAGAAACTGGATGAGCTGATAGACATTATAAACGGGAGCCTCGTAAGTGTCGGTTTGGATGATGAATATCTTGTAGGTTCCGGCGAAGGCGATACCGCAGAAACCAGTCAGAAAGCGCATGAGTTGGATACCGCAATAAAAGCAGCTTACGATGCTATGGCCGGAACGGAAGAAACAATTACCGTTCCAATAGACGAGTACAAAGTAGGCGATAACGGCAGGTATATGTACAGACTTTCAACCGATGGCCCCGACAGTGAAGGGACGGAACTCGAGGAGGGACAGACCATTGAGAGCATACAGGGTGCGGAACTGATACAACTTACGGCAGAGATAACATATATTGATGTCGACCCTGAGAAGATAGAGCAGGCGTTAAAAAATCTACAAACATTATACGACAACCCTGAATACCAAAATATCGAAGGTTTTGCGCCTAGTATGCTTAATATAAATGCAGATAAAAAAGATACTCGTTCCGTAACCATTGTAAACCCCGGCATATACGAGATTGAAATTACCGGAGCCAGCGGCGGCCACGTCTGGACCAAAGATAATTACCCTGAGTTTGGAGGCATGGGCGGGCTCGTCATCGCGCGAAAGTCGTTTAACACGGGGGATGTAATAAAAGTACGGATAGGGCAAGAGGGACTTGGAACCGCAAGGTTGAACAGCGCTAAGGACGGCTTAGAGAAAAACACATCCTTAGCCTATGCGGGTGAAAAACCAGGCGGCTGGCCTAACGGCGGCAACGGCGGCAAAGCCGGCAACAACGAAGCTTCCTCAGGCGGAAGCGGCGGCGGCGCGACAGAGGTGTATCATGCGGGGAATAGAACCTCCGATGGCTACTCGGATGAGACCCCGTTGGATAGAAACAACCTTGTTTTGGTGGCCGGCGGCGGCGGTGGAGCGGCTTCTGTAAGCGCCATTTTCAGCGGAGGAAAGGGACATCCGGCGGTAAAGGGCGGCGATTCCGGACCTAAGCCTATTCCCGCGATAAAACGCGGCAATGTGGTACAAAGTGACACCAAGCCGGAATACTATTTTCCGGGCGACCTTTACGAGCCTTATGATTATATGGAGGCTGGTTCTCTGTCCGCGTCTAATACGGCTAAATGGAACAACAACCCTTATTCTTATGGGGAATACGGCTCCTTAGACGACACTATTTCCGGCGGTTCCAATGGTCAAGGCGCTTCACCCGGCTCTAGAGCTTCTCCTTGGGAAGGCTTAGGCGGCGGCGGCGGCGGTTATTACGGCGGCAATGTGCTTATATGTGAGTACGAGAGTTATCTTACCGGTTCCGGCGGCGGCGGTTCCAACCATGTCAAAGAAACCGATGGTTATACCGTATATGCGGGGTCAAATAGCGTTTCGTCAAGCTACGGTGGCGGCGCGTTCTCAATCAGATACATTGGCCCTTCCGGTATAACGCCATAAGGGTTATCCGCTCCAATCCAAGCGCGCGGGCGCTTGGATTGGAGCGCCTGCGGCGCGGAAGCGCCGCAGGCATTTCCCTTTACCTAATAAGTTAAGCGCAAGGCGCTTACGGCGGTTTCCTCTTGCCGTAAAATCGCCGCCCCACTATCATCAAATTGATGCGTGTTATATCAAGATTATTTTTAACTCTGTTGTTTTTTGAAATTCTAAGTTGCAAGAACACCCCGGCCCAAATTGTTGACAATGCGCTTGAGGCGGAAGTGGTGGAAAACGTGTCTTACACTTATGAACCGATTTTAGAGGATGAAGAAATTTACGAAATGGAGGACATTCTGCCGGACGAAGAACTGCCGGAAAGCTCTTTTAGCGAAGTGTGGGCGTACATATCAAGCGGCAGGGAAAGCGATATAAAAACCAGTTACCCCGTCTCGGATTTGGTATATTTCGCCGCCGAAATTGACCGCTACGGACATTTGGTTGATATTCCCCGCCGAAAAAATATTACTAGGTTTAACGGCAGAGTTCACCTTGCGGTTATCTGCAACAGCGCGGGCCTTACGCATTTTGTCATTCAGGGAGGGGCGGAGGCTCGGAAGAGCCTTGTGTCCGAAATTCTTTCCGCGGCAAAGGACTATGACGGACTCAACATAGATATGGAATATGTTCCCGCAAGGGATGAGGAGCATTTCTTGTCGTTTTTGGCCGAAATACGCGCGGGTTTAGGCAGCAAAATATTTTCCGTATGCGTACCGGCGCGCACACGCGCGGGAGGTGTCTATAACTACTCGTCCATAGCCGCTATTTCCGACCGCGTATTTGTTATGGCTTATGACGAACATTGGTCAGGCAGCTCGCCGGGCCCTGTCGCTTCCATGAACTGGTGCAAGTCGGTCGCGGAATACGGCCTACACGCGATAGGCCCCGAAAAACTGGTTATGGGACTGCCGTTTTACGGACGCGGCTGGGGCGACAAAAGCACGTCCCGCGCCCTAATTCACAGCACAACGGAAAACCTTAAACGTGATTACGAAGTCAAAGAAGTCCGCCGCGTAAACGGCATTCCAATGTTCACCTACGAAGTAACGGTTAGTGTTACCGTGTTTTACGAAGATGAATACTCGCTCGCGGCGCGTATGCGTCTGTACCGCAATCAAGGCGTTCAAAATATTGGTTTTTGGCGGCTTGGTCAGGAAACTCCAAAAATCTGGCGCTTAATAAAACTGGACAAGGCCCCGTGACATCTTGATAACGGCTGTTACCCGGCGATTCCGGTTTCGGGAAAACTCAAAGTTTTACATGGTTTCAACGGTGTATTAGCGGAACTTTTTTAATTTTGGGCGCATTTTCACCTGCGGCGAATGCCGCAGGCAAAAACCGCGCTTTCCGCTATTATGAAAACGCTTTTAGCGTTTTCATACCGCTTCAATCGCTTGCGCGGTTTAAAAACATCTTTCGCGGTAAAAGTTGGCGCTGATTTTCGTTTTGAAACCGGAATTCCTAAAAGCCTTACAAAACGGTAGCGGGCGAAAAGCGTGAAGTTCTTGGTAAAGATGTATGCTAAGGTATTGTCAGTAAACAAATTATATCGAAAAGGAACAGGCAAACAACATTTTTGCCCGCCACCGAAAATTATGGAAAACAAAACAGAATATCAAGCCGCCATGCTTTTTAACCGCCTTGTGAAAACCCGCCGCCATCTTCGCAAATGGGCGGCGCGGATCGGCGCGGGCGTGTACCGTCTTTACGACCGCGACATACCGGAGATTCCGCTTGTCCTTGATTTTTACCAAAATGATGAGACTCTGGCGGTTTCCGGCGCGTTGTACGAGAGACCCTACGAAAAGGAGCCGGACGAGGAGGAAATATGGCTTAGCACAATGAAGTCCGCCGTTTCAAAGGCTCTGGATGTTGACGGGCGGAATATTTTTTTGAAAACACGTAAACACCGGCGGCGAAAAACCGCTCCGGACGGAAGCTTCAACCAGTATCAAAAAGAAGATGGCGGCGCGTTCAAAATGATAATAAAAGAAAACGGCCTTTCGTTCATAGTAAACCTGTCGGACTATATCGATGCCGGCATATTCCCGGACCTGCGGAATTTGCGGAAACTGGTGATGGAGGAAGCGTCCGGCAAAACGGTTCTAAATCTTTTTTGTTATACGGGGGCTTTTTCCATATACGCCGCGAAGGGCGGCGCACGGCGCGTGGATTCTGTTGACATGTCGTCAACATACCTTAAATGGGCCGCCGCCAACTGCGAATTAAACGATGTTAAAACAACCGGCATACGTGCCGACGTGTTCAGGTTTTTGGAAGACGCCGCGTCCGCCGGCAAGCGCGCCTGCCGGCGGTGGGATATAATAATCGTCGATCCGCCCGCATTTTCCAATTCAAAAAAAATGAAGGGCGACGCGCTCGGCGGCGTTTTTGATATAAAACACGATTACCTGTTTTTGCTTTCAAAATGCCTCCCGCTTTTGAACGCCGGCGGAAGAATCTTTTTCTGCGTAAACGCTCGTAAATTTAACGTGGACAAATTTAATGCGGGCATTCACAATTTATTAAATAACCCCGAAAACTCAGGCGCGGATGAAAAAAACATCTCTGTAAAAAACATAAGCGACCGTATCCGAAGCGAAGACTTTAGAGGCAGACGGATGCCGCATTGCTTTGCCATTTGCAAAACAAATTGACAGCGGTTTGTGAATTCCCGCGTTAAATGGAACAGGAAGCCGTTCCGGTACCGCGACGATAGGGCGGCTGATAAAACCGTGAAAGCCTGTTTTTCAGAGACGGCGTGAACCGGCGTAAAAACGCTCCGTTTACGCTTCTTAAACACGTTTGCGCCAAACTAAAAACAAAACGCGTTAAAATATGCTTGTTACTGCCACAAAAACTTAGGGTAACCTGTACGCGCATCCCACTGCCATGTCAGCGAAAAATCCCACGCAAGCGGCGCGCCGCTGAACCATTTCTCCGTAAGCACGGATTTGTCTATAGGAGTAACATCCACAGGGGGCGGCGGCGGATAGGGAAGAGGCGGTATAAGCGGCGCCGGTATCAATTCCATTGAATTTAACTGAAAACAGTCTTCAGAATCCGCAAGTTGATAGCCGCTAAAACCACCGGCATACACGTCAATTGCCGCGTCCTGGCCGGCTGCTGTTACGGAACTCATCAGGGCGCAGCTCCTCGTACCCGCCAAACCTACATAACCAAGATATTCATCACCAGCCGTATCGCTTCCGCCGACTATGCCGCCCGCCGCGATTATAACGCCCTTACCGCTTCCAAAGGAACTCACTTCTCCCCGCGCATAACTTTCAGATATAGTTGAATTGTCTAAAATTTTGGGGGCCGCGTCCGGCAATAATCCATAGTACCCAAGTATTCCGCCCGCATAAGCGCCCTGTCCCATATTGCTTATGGCTACCAATCCGGTGCTGTAACATTTTGAAATAGAAATACTCCCGTAATAGGACTGCGCGTAACCTGCTATTCCGCCTATATGCCCCAATCCGGCGCTTTCGGAGTCTACTTCAACAGAAAAAAGAGTCGAGGAACGTGAAATCACGGAAAAACTGCCCGCAATCTTACCCGCTATTCCGCCAATATAAAAATTACCGCCACTATTTTTTTCTATTCTTAAACCCTGAGACGGACCGTACACCGTTACCTTGTCAAAAAAAGCGTTTTCGGCAAAACCCGCCGCTACGCCAAAACATTGTTCGTTTACTTCGGAAAGCCGCAACTCCGTGTTAGCTATTTTCAAGTTAAGATTTTCCAATCCGGCCAGTTTTACAGCGCTTCCCCGCATATAACCAAAAAGCCCAATATACTGAAAACTGCCGTTGTCTACCAGTTTAAGACCGCTTATAGTATGGTTATGCCCGTCAAAAACACCTGAAAAAGGCTCGGAACCCGTTTTACAAAGCGGCTCCCAGTCCCCGCTTACAGCAATATCCCTAAGCAGCACATAATTGGCATCCGCGGGAAACGATGCGTCTTTACCTATCAATTTAAGCTGATTGTAGCTGCCTATTGGAATGTTGATGCTATCCTGATTCACAACAAGATCGTAATGGCCGCCCGATATAAACCGCTCGTCAGAACCGCCATTGTAGTATATTGTGCTACTGATGCCGTCCCTCAATTCCACCCAAAAAGTACCAATGGAATTTTCTTCCGCCACAACAGGAATATACCAAATCATATTTGTACCGTCTGAAGTGGGAACAGCCTCGCCCAGAATATTCC
The DNA here is from genome assembly GCA_031282435.1 of Spirochaetaceae bacterium. Lineage (GTDB taxonomy): Bacteria > Spirochaetota > Spirochaetia > Treponematales > Breznakiellaceae > JAIRMY01. The sequence continues at coordinate 8,551 of JAITDS010000260.1, read as the reverse complement.
CGTTTTCTGTTATTGCTACAACCTTTCGTACCATCCATCTTGGCGGAAGATTAGGGTCAATAAATATGCGCCCTTCCATTGTAAAGTATTCCGGCGGTTCAAATACCGAGTACGGCACACTGCAAGTCGTAAACATTATGAAAAAAAGAGTAAAAACAACTATAGGCCGCGCATAATTATTCATTTTATACCCCTATTCTATACGACAATGTCTTTAATATAAAAGTACGTCTGCCGCCCGCTTTCCGTAAATCCAACATAGTATTAGCAGCGTTTTTTTCATTTTGGGCGCATTTTCACCTGCCGCAGGCGTGCCTGCGGCAGGTGAAAACCGCGCTTTCCGCTATAATTAAATAGGACGGCGTTTTACGCCGTCCTATTTAATTCCGCTTCAATCGCTTGCGCGGCTCAACGCGCAAGCGCGTTGAGCGAATCAAAACCGCTAAAGCGGTTTTGATTTTCCGGAGTTTGCGTGGAACGCAAACTCCGGTTGACAGCGTAAGGACATCTGTTTTATAGACATATAAGTATTTTCATATTTGGAACCGGAATTGCTAATTAGGGGTGTCCACTCATTGAAAAATTTTTTTTTGAACGTGATAATAACTTAATGGACAGCGGTTCGCTTGTTATGATAATTACACGCCTGTTTTTTTCCGCGGTGGCGGCGGTTTTTGCCATTATAATCTGGTCAAGGACCCGCGATGCGGCATGGATGCTAATTGTTTTGGGAACTGTTTCTACATACGCGGAAACGGTTTACTCGATTTTAGGCGTATTCGGCCTTACCCAAAATCTTTTTCCGGCGATAGGCTCTGTTCCGGTTATAGCGATATTAGTCTCGTGCCTGCCCTCCATTTTCTTTATTGCGGCATTTTGCGCCTTTCTTGCCAAACGAAAGCCAAAATCCGCCGTTTAAAAAAGCCCGGCGGTCTAAATATTTCCGTTACGCCTTTTACAAATTCATTTAAGAATTCTGATACGTTTCATTCGCAATCAGGTTTAATAAGCCGCCCCACATAAAGGGCGGGAAGACTTATTCTGTAATTTTATTAAACTCGTTACCAACCTTATTCGCAAAAACACCGCTGGACGGTGCTAAAAATTTCAAAGTCCTGCCGCTGACCGAGTATCTCGTTGAACCTATATCAGTGTTAGAAATATTTAAATCCAGCATATCATCACCGTCAACATTGCTTACGCTCCAGACGCAATCCTGTCCGGTTCCACCGCTGCCAAAAGTCCCGCTTCCGTCAGAGTTTATCTGGAATATCTGTATGCTGCGATAAGCCCATCTTCCTACGAGTTTTGACGGAATAACGTCTTCTCCCTGTTCTTTAAGAATATCTCCACAAGCGGCAAACATCAAACTTAACGCCAGTAAACAAACCGGAATTACTAAAAATAAAAATTTTTTATTCATAATGAAAACCCCTTGCGTTTTATGCCCGTCGGCAAATTTTAAAACCTTCGTACGAAAGTTTAACGGATGTATATATTAAAGCCGTTCGTTATACGGCAGGGTGTATCTTGTAAACGTTGCCCAATCTACGCGGCTCATTCCGCAAAGAATTTATCAAATGTACGGTCTAATACCATTTTTTTTGTTGGCATCGCCCCAATTTAACCGCCCCAAGGACGGCATATTAGCCCCCCGCCGCGAACAAAAAACGGGATTTTCACTTACGGCAACCGTTTCAAAAAAACATTTGATTTATCGCGCCCGTTCATTATATTATAAATCTGCTACGGAAAAGGACTTTTGTCAAGGGAAAGCGGTACCGCCGCCAAACTTTAACACTCACGGCGTAAACTTGTCGCGAAGGGTTTAGTTTACGTGTAAACCGGATTTAAGCCCCGCCGTACAATACGCGCCGCGGAGCACCCGTTTGGACGGAGTTGTTTATACTGCTTAGAAAAATACCGCTTCCGCAAGCCAGGCATGGCTTGGCTAAGTTCCGCTTAAAACAACTTGAAGTCTGACCATAGTTTAGCCAATAACCAATCAGGTTGGCGAACAAGTCCAATGTCCTCAGGCGCTATTGCAATAACACGCGGTATAGGATATTGTATTTTTATGATTAGGTTTCACCGCGTATCAAAATGGTATGCGGGTTTAACCGCGGTCGATAATGTCAGCCTTACCATAAATGACGGATGTATTTTTGGTATAATCGGAAAAAGCGGCGCGGGTAAATCCACGCTTCTGCGTATAATGAGCCTCTTGGAAGCTCCCGACAGCGGGGAGTTGTACTATAGCGGCGAGCGGGTTGATACTCTTAAAGGAAAGGATCTGCTGCTTAAGCGGCGGCAAATGGGGATGATATTTCAAAATTTTAATTTGTTTTCTTCGCGCAACGTAAGCGGGAACGTAGCTTACCCGCTTGAAATTGCCGGGTTCAGCAAAAAGGAAATTAGCGCGCGCGTGGAAGAACTGCTATACCTTGTGGAGATTTCTGACAAAAGTAAGGCGCGTCTTAGAGAGCTGTCCGGCGGGCAGAAACAGCGTGTCGCCATAGCCCGCGCCCTTGCCGTAAATCCTCGTGTTTTGTTTTGCGACGAGGCGACCAGCGCCCTTGACCCTCAAACTACGCGCTCGATACTCTCCCTAATCCGCGAGCTTCAGCAAAAATTGCGGATTACCGTTATTCTGGTTACTCATCAGATGGAAGTTATACGCGCCGTGTGTAATTATGTGGCGGTAATGGACAGCGGACGCATTGTTGAAGAGGGGACGGTTGAGGCTGTCTTTGATGAACCAAAAACGGATGCGGCGAAAAATTTGCTTAACGGGTAATTTTTAATGAAAAATATTATCGCTCTTCTTCCAATATCTACGGCGCAGACGCTCTATATGACGATTGTTTCAACGTTGCTGGCTTGTATATTGGGATTTCCGCTTGGAATCATTCTGTACGGCGCTTCGCCTGCCGGTCTTAAACCGCGCAAACTTTTATACGACACGCTTTCGCGGCTCGTGAACCTGTTGCGATCGCTTCCGTTTATAATTCTTATGGTGTTGATTATGCCGCTTTCCCGAATTATTGTAGGAAGAGGCGTAGGGCCTACCGCTGTTATAATACCGCTTGCTATAGCGGCGGCTCCGTTTGTGGCGCGTATAACAGAATCCGCCCTGCAAGAGGTTGAAAGCGGAGTTTTAACCGCTGCCCGCGCTATGGGTTCAAGCGATATTCAGATAATAATAAAAGTGCTGATACCTGAGGCCCTGCCGGCGCTTGTGTCGGGACTTGCGCTTACAATCATCACGGTGATAGGCTATTCCGCAATGGCAGGCGCTATAGGCGGCGGCGGATTGGGTGATATAGCGATTCGCTATGGATACTATCGTTTCCAAACGGAGGTAACCATAGCCGCCGTGATAGTAATTCTTGCGCTTGTGGAACTTTTTCAGGCTGCCGGTACGATTATCAGTAGAAGTCTGTTGTCAAAACGCTAGGTTTTTATTATTGAGGATACAGAATTTGACGGATTATCCGCCGGATTATGAAACGAGTCCTGTTTGTAGATTGGCTTTCGTATTGAAGGCTAAAAAATAAATTTATAATTCTTAGGAGGAATTATGATGAAAAAGTTTACCGTAACGCTTGCGGCTTTGGTTTTAGCATTAGCCGCGGCGCTCCCTGTAATGGCCGGACCTCAGAAGCAAAAGACTTTGAGAGTCGGCGCGACGCCGGTTCCGCACGCGGAAATGCTGGCGGAGGTTGTTGATAACCTTGCCGCGAAAGGCATAAAATTGGAAGTAATCGAATTTACAGATTATGTAACGCCGAATTTGGCGCTTATCGCGGGCGACATAGATGCCAATTTCTTTCAGCATCTTCCGTACCTTGAAGCGAATGACGAATGGACAACAAAACTCGTCAGCGCTTTTGGCGTACACGTTGAACCGTTCGCGCTTTACTCCAACAAATACGATGATATCGCGGATATTCCAAGCGGCGCGACAATAGCGATCCCCAATGACCCGACAAATGGCGGCAGGGCGTTGATTTTGCTCGCGGACAATGGTTTGATTACTCTGAATCCGGATGCCGGTCTCGAAGCGACGGAGCTTGATATTATTGACAATCCACAAAATTTCAAATTTCTTGCTCTCGAAGCCGCCCAGCTTCCGCGCAGTTTGGACGATGTTGACGCGGCGTGTATAAACGGGAACTACGCTCTTGATGCCGGCCTTAACCCTATAAATGATTCAATCATCATTGAGGATGCCGACTCTCCGTATGTAAACGTTGTTGTTGTACGCAAAGGCATGGAAAACGATCCCCGCATTAAGGCTTTGCAGGAAGCGCTTACTTCCGCTGAAATAGACGACTTCATTAACGACACTTATGACGGCGGCGTCATAGCTGTTTTCTAAGAAATTTACTCCCGCCCTTACCCGCGAATTTGAACTTCGTTCTACAACTTTAGTTTTTGCGGGTAGGGGAAGGGTATAAAACCGTATGAACTATGTTTTTGTCATATTCGGTGGCGGAATTGGAGCTTTATTCCGTTATATAGTTACAACTCTCATAAATAAACTTTGTAAAATACCGTTTCCCGTTGGAACGGCGGCGGTAAACATAAGCGGTTCTTTTTTAATCGGTTTTTTATTTGCCATATTCGAAAAACACAATTTTCCCGCCGAAGGGCGGCTGTTCTTAATAACCGGATTTTTAGGCGCTTATACCACGTTTTCAACCTATTCGCTGGAAACGTTGCGGTATTTTATGAACGGGAACACGAAACTTGCCGTAATCAATATATTTGTAAACAATATCCTCTGCCTGATATTCACGTTGGCGGGCATTAAACTAGGCGGAAATCTTTGAAGAAACGCGGTCATCTAAAAACCAAGACCGTCTGAATTTGCGTCCGGCGTAATAGGGTTTGCGAATCGCAAAACAGTTCGGTGAACTGTTTTGCCTTTAGGCGCTGAAATCGCCGGAAGGATATCGTAAAATCAAAACGCCGATATCAATGTTTGAGTTTCCGAATCTTTGAAGTACAATGCCCCTTTTCTTGCTGAAGGCAGGGCAGGAAACCCGCTGACGGGAGTTCGCCGGCGGCGAAGGATTCGGGGGAAGTTTTGCCTTCGGGGATGATAAGGATAGAGCCGTCAGCGTCTATGCCGGTAAGTCTGCCGGTAACAAGCCGCGTCCGGCAGGCCGCGTCCGTAACGCCGCCCGGTGAAAAACGCACGGTTTGCCCTTTCATGTAAAGAATACGCTCAAGTTCCTGCCGCCAAACACCGTCAAAAGCGGGTGAAAGCGTATATGACAAAGAATCAAGAACCTTTTCAAGAAGAAGCGCGATATTATCCGCCGCTTTCGTATAATCATGCGCCGATTTTACGTTCAACAGCGCCAACTCACCCGCGATGGATGCCGCCTCGTACGCCGCGCCGGCCAACGGAGCGCCGGAAAAGTCTTCCGTAACGTTGACGCCTATTCCTATCAGAACCACGCTGCCGTTACTTTCGGCGAGAATCCCCGCGCATTTTTTATCCCCCAGCATTACGTCATTAGGCCATTTTACGGCAATTTTTGGAGCAAGCGCCGGTTCAAAATCAGCCGCCGCCCTCGCGGCCGCAAGACCTGAACGCAACGTTATAGCTGTCGGAATATGTGAAAAATCAGGGTAGCGGAGTATCAATGTAAAGGTAAGGTTCTTGCCGGCGGAGGCCGTCCACTTCCGTGTTTCGCGGCGGCCCCGTCCGTTTGTTTGGAGGCCGGCCATCACCGCCGTTCCGTGCCGCGCGCCTTCTTCCGCAAGGCGGCGCGCCTCGTCCATAGTGCTGGAACAGGTTTCAACATAATAAACCGGCTGTCCAAACGGATTCTGTATGTTGAGCCGTTCCATCACCGGACTCTATATTTTGTGGTCATTTTTCAGCATCGCCGGAGCGTGTTTCTTGCCTTAAAAAATGGTCTATTCGTTCCGTAAAAGCGGCGTAGTCTTCTACATGGGGTATTTTCGGGTGCGATTCGCGGATTGCCTGTGGCGCGCGAAACAAGCAGCCTGAACCGGCTTCTTCTATCATGGCTAGGTCGTTAAAAGAGTCTCCGGCGGCGAAAACGTCAAAATTACAGGATTTAAGCGCGTGAACGGCTTCTTTTTTTCCGTTTTTTTGCCGCAGTCTCCACGAAAGGACTGTTCCGTCATTTCCGGTAACGAGCGTGTTGCAGAATAGCGTCGGGTAGCTTAACTGTTTCATCAACGGCGCGGCAAACTGCTCAAATGTATCCGACAGGATGATGAGTTGGGTTTTTGAGCGAAGTTCCGCTGTAAATTCGACGGCTCCGGGCAACGGTTTCATGCCGGATATTACTTTTTGTATGTCCGGCAGTTTTAAGCCACGCCGTGTCAAAATATCCAAACGAAAAGCCATCAGCTTATCATAATCCGGTTCGTCGCGGGTTGTCCGGCTGAGTTCTTTTATTCCGGTTGCCTGCGAAAAAGCAATCCATATTTCGGGGATAAGAACGCCCTCAAGGTCAAGGCAAACTATTTTCATGTATGTAGTATATAAAATTTACCGGACTTGTTCGAGAACCCGGCTGTGTATCACAAAATCTCTTAAAATGCGCAAGGGATAGAAGCGGAATTAAACAGGGCGGCGTTTACGCCGCCCTGTTTAATTATAGCGGATAGCCCGGTCGCCGCATAGCGGCGATGCGCCCGACAAAAAAACTATTTGAGTATTATTTGAATGATGAATATCAGAGATAGTATAAAAGTTACAAGGCTTATGTCCTTAATTTTTCCGCTTGCGAGTTTAAGGACGACATAGGTTATTACGCCGAACACTATGCCCTGAGCCACGCTGTACGCAAACGGCATCATGAATATGGTGAAGAATGCCGGTATGCCTTCGGTAGGATCTTTGAAGTTTATGTTTACAACGGACTGTATCATTAAGAAGCCAACCATGATGAGGGCCGGAGCGGTCGCCGCGCCTGGGATAAGGAGGAATAGCGGGGAGAGGAACAGGGACAGCATGAACAGCGCGGCGGTAGAAATGGCGGTAAGGCCGGTGCGTCCGCCGGCGGCAACGCCCGACGCGCTTTCGATGTAGCTGGTAACGGTTGACGTGCCGAGAGCGGCGCCGGCTGCGGTTCCTACAGCGTCCGCGAAAAACGCCTGCTTTACGCGGGGAATCTCGCCGTCTTTCTTTATGAGGCCCGCCTGTGTTGTGATGCCGACAAGGGTTCCAACTGTATCAAAAATATCTACAAAGAGGAATGTGAAGAACACGGTAAAGAATTTAAGACTTAACAGTGTTGAAAAATCGAATTGGAACAATAGCGGCGCGGCAGGGAGGCTGAGCGGCGAAAAATTTTGCGGGATTACGGTAACGCCCAAAGGTATGCCGGCCAGTGTGGTGATGATTATTCCGATTAGAATTGCGCCCGGAACTTTTCTTACATACAAAACCGTCATTATTACAAAGCCTATAAGCGCCGTGAGGGCCGAGCCGCTTGTTAGGTCGCCAAGCGCCACAAACGTGGCTTCGTCCCGTACCATTACGCCTGAATTTCCAAGTCCTATCATCGTAATAAAAAGTCCTATGCCCACGGCGACGGCGTATTTAAGGTTTGCCGGTATTGCCTTGACGAGGGCTTCGCGCACGTTGAAGAATGAAAGGATTATAAACACTATGCCTTCGCAGAAAACCGCGGCAAGGGCGATGCGCCACGAATAGCCCATGCCGAGAACGACTGTATACGTGAAGAATGCGTTGAGTCCCATACCCGGCGCAAGGGCGATTGGCAGGTTTGCGGCAAACGCCATCACAAGCATACCGATTACGGACGCGATAATGGTCGCCGTAAAGACTGCTTCCGGTGTCATCCCGTCCCCTATGCTGCCTAACATTCCGGGGTTAACGGCCAAGATATAGGCCATTGTCAGAAATGTTGTAAGACCCGCCGCAATCTCGCGGCTGACTGTAGTGCCGTTTTCTTTAAGTTTGAATAATTTTTCCATGAATTCCGTCCGTAATAAATTTAAAGCATTTATTGTAACCGTTACCGTTTACAAAGCGCGGCTGCTTATCCGTAAAAGTTGCTTTTAACGGATAGAATCACAAAAATTGTAAGCGAAACTTACCGTAAAACTTGTTCCCGAATTTTAAGCGTAAGTTTCGCGCCGTTTGACACGCGGAGGCTCCAATAATACGGATAATTTAATATCCATTCCGCCGTGTGTCAAGCGGGTGAATTGCGTCTGTCAAAATTGAACCATAGCGGGGTGTCATGCCTCAGGTCAAAATCAAACCGTACGAAAAGTCAATAATACCTGTATCTAAGGATACCGGAGTGCCGTATACGGAGTTGAATTTGAAAGACCGTAAAAAACTTACACGGATTACCGCTAAAAGCTGTCAAAAGGCAAAAAAGCCGGTAAAATCTAAAATCTTGGACACCTTCATCAGCCAAACCGGCTATGAACGGAAGTATGCCGTCCACCTACCGGCCAATGAGGGAACCATGAAACGTGTCAGTAAAAACCTCAAAGCCCAAGTCTCCCGGAAAAGCCGGAAGAA
>JAITDS010000202.1 GCA_031282435.1 Spirochaetaceae bacterium | reverse complement strand
GTAGTAGACGGGTTTGCGCCGCAAACCTTCACAGTTAAATAATTTCCTTACAGAACGAACCACGTAAATAATTTCAACGCCTACAAGATACCTCGCGGCTTGCCGCGAGGTGGTTCATTCGCGTACCAACTCGTTTGCGCGCTTGTCGTTGGATAGTTCATGCCATACATGAAATTTCCCTTGCTACAGCGCTTCAATTTTGTTAAACTACCAAACATGAATAGCTATTATGCTAATGTCGCGCGCGCGGTTGTTTTATGCGTCTTCGCGACGCTTTTTGCGGTATGCGCTAAAAAAGAAGCGAAAACCGAAATACCCGTAAGTGTTAAGGCGGAGCGGCTTTCGGACGAGAATATTGAAAACGCGGCGCGTTTTTCAGGCGAGATTTCGGCGGGTAAGGATGCCGCGCTCAGTTTTCTTTCGGCGGGCAAAGTTTTGTCTGTGGATGTCAATGACGGCGATTACGTTCAAGCCGGCCAAACTCTGGCTGTGATTGACAGCACGGATGCCAAAAACCTGTTCAATACGGCTCAGGCTAAACTCAATCAGGCAAATGATGCCTATAACCGCTATCTCCCAATGCACGAAGACGGGAATATGTCCGAGATTGACTGGAGAAAAGTGGTCGTTTCGCGGGACGAAGCCGTCGCAAGCTTCAATGTCGCTAAAAACACGCTGGATAACTGCGTACTGACCGCTCCGGTTTCCGGTTATGTCAGTGGCAGGCAAATCAACCCGGGCGAAAATGCCGTTCCGGGCGTTCCCGTTTTACGCATACTTTCGCTGGATACGCTTTACGCCGATGTTTTTATCCCGTTAAACGAGGTAGAAAACGTAAAAACGGGTATGGATGCGCTTGTCAGGATAGCGGACAAACCAAAAATAAGCGCTAAGGTTTTTGACATTGATGTATCAGCCGACCCTCTTACACGGACGTATAAGGCAAAAGTGCTTATAACAGGCGAGGTGTCAGATGTGCTTCCCGGAATGTTATGCGATGTATATATCAGCGAAGACACTAAGGCAGGCGACGCTATAACGATTCCGGCGACCGCGTTGAATCTTGGTGTTGACGGCAAATACTTTGTATACGTTATTGACGAAGCGGCGGGAAGGGCGTTCAGACGGACTGTGGACACAAACGGCTTTTCGGGGAACGATGTAATCGTTACAAACGGAGTGTCGGAAGGCGATCTTATTATAACTGAAGGAATGCAAAAATTGGATGATGGCGTACTGGTAGCTGTACAATAATCTTTTAAGAAGTATAGCGATGATAAAAAAGAAAACTGTTTTTGACGCGGTTCTTGACCATCAGCAAATCCCGATAATTCTTGTCGCGCTGCTATGCGCCGCCGGAATTTTTTCGTTTATTAAAATCCCTAAGCAGGAATTCCCGAATTTTACGATACTTGAAGGTCTTGTCGTCGCTGTTTTTCCCGGCGCCTCGTCTGACCAAGTTGATTCGCGTGTGGCAAAGCCGTTGCAAGATTATCTTTTTTCGTACAGCGAAGTTGACCGTGTAAACACTTATTCGGTATCTAAAGAGGGGCAGTGCATCGTCTTTTTGTACATGAATTCCGGTGTTGAAGCGGGCGAATTCTGGCCTAAACTGGAAATAGGCTTGCAGCAATTCAAGTCCCAGCTTCCGGCTCAGACTTTAGCGCTGACGGCTGTATCAGACTTTGGGGATTATTCTACCATACTGCTGTCAATCGCTTCCGACAAACGGACATACCGTGAATTGGAGCGTTATTGCAACCGGCTTTCGAGCATGGTTCGAGTTTATGACCAAGTTTCAAGCATACAAACTTTCGGATTGCAAGAAGAGGAAATATCGGTTTATATTGACGAACACCAGCTTGCCTTCTATGGAATAGATCCCGCCATAATATCGGCAAATATGCAACTTTCATCTCTTGCCGGTTACGGTTCTTCGATTAAAGGCAACGATCTTACAATGCCTATACGCCTGCCCGGAGAGTATAAAACGGAAGCGGATTTGGCGGAGCAAATAATTTTTACAACTCCGCAGGGTAGAATCATCCGGTTGAAAGATGTAGCGGAGATAAAACGGGAATACGTTGTAGACACCTCTTTCGTGGAGTGTAACGGGAAACGTGCTGTCGGCCTTTCAATTTCCATGTCAATTGGGAATAATGTCATAGATTTTGGGAAACATATCGACGGAATTATTGACAGTTTCAAAAAGGATATTCCCGCCGATGTCGAAATCGCCAAAATAGCCGACCAGCCTTCGGTTGTAAACACGTCAATCAATCACTTTTTTCGGGATTTTATCATAGCAATCGTTTCGGTAATCATCGTTATAGCGCTGTTCCTTCCCCGCCGCATAGCCGCCGTTGCCGCCGTTACTATCCCCATAGTTGTTCTGATAGATATGACGCTGCTCAATTTCTTAAAAATACAACTCGATACCGTATCGCTTGCCGCTCTGACAATGGCACTCGGTATCATAGTTGATGATCCGGTAGTCGTAATTGACAACTATGTTGAAAAACTTGATGAAGGGCTTTTACCGCGCGAGGCGGCCTGCAAAAGCGTTAAAGAACTAGTCTTCCCCGTTTTAACCGCGACACTGGCAATAGTCGCGGCGTTCATTCCGGCCAACTTTTATCTTACCGGTATGAACAAGGATTTTATCAAACCCGCGCCGATTACCGTAGCCATAGCGCTGCCGATGTCGTTTTTCGTGGCAATGTTTTTCGTCCCGATACTAAATTATCATTTCATAAAAAGCGGGCTTTCATCTTTCAAAAAGAATACGGACAAAAAATCCATTCTTGACCGGGCGCAGGATTTTTATAACAATGTCTACCTTGCCTCAGCCATGCGCCATCCGGCAAGGGCGCTTATGATAGGGGCGTTTTGTATAGCGGCCGGATTGGCTCTGTTTGCGATTACGCCCCGCCAGCCGTTCCCGAAACTTGAACACAGCAACTTTGCCGTAGAGATTTATTTTCCTGAAGGCACGTCTCTTGCCGCCAACGAAAAAATAAGCAGAGAAGTCGCGGAGTTAATCGGCAGGGATAAGCGGGTAAAAGACGTGGTTAGCTTTTTCGGTACAAGCTCTCCGCGTTTCAGCGCTCTGTACGCCCCTCAAATTCCCGCCTTGAACTATTCGCAGCTCATCGTAAACGCTCATACCAACAAGCAGACTGAGGATATAATCAAAGAATACAGCGCAAAATACACCGATGCGTGGCCGCAGGCGCACGTCCGCTGGAAACAGTTGGACTTTCTGCCCAACGATGCCCCCATCGAAGTACAAATATCCGGCAACGATATAGCGTCCATCAAAAATTTCGCGGACAATGTAAAAGCGATGTTGCGGGAAGAAAAGAATGTAATATGGATAAAAGACGATTACCGCAACCCTCTGCTGGCTGTTGACGTGAATATGAACGATGAAATGGCTAACCGGCTTGGTATTACAAAAGGAGTGCTTGCGCTGTCAACGGCGCTTGCCCATTCCAAAATTCCGGCGGCCACGATTTGGGAAGATGATTACGCTGTTACGGTTTACCTGAAAAGCCGCTATCCGTCCGGCGGCAGCGGCCAGCGGGCTGAGGATTTGCTCGATATGGACGTTATCACGGCTAAAAACAACGCTCCTGTCATGGTGCGCGAGATTGCCGGCATAACGCCGGGTTTCACCGAAGGTCAAATAGTCCGGCGTAACGGCAAGTATGCGATTACGGTTTCCGGCGACGTCGCTTACGGTAAGTTGTCCTCAGACATTTACGACCGGATATCAAGAAAAATCGCTAAAACACCTAAATCCGATGACATAAGCATATACTATGCCGGAGAGCATGACTTGGAAATGCAAATTTTCATTCCGTTAGGTTTTTCACTTGTTACAAGCATTGTTATAATATTCATGTTGCTGCTTTTTCAGTTCAAGAACGCCCGCTACGCGCTTCTTGTGATGAGTTCTATGCCGCTTGCCATAGTGGGGTCTATCGCGGGGCTTTTAATCATAGGCTACCCGTTTGGAATGACGTCTTTCATGGGGCTTATAGGTCTTCTGGGTATAGTTACGCGAAACGGTATTGTATTCGTAAGCTACGCTAACGAATTGCGTGAAAAAGGAATGTCCGCGAAAGAGGCGGCCATAGCCGCGGGGGAACGCCGTATGCGTCCTATATTTCTTACCGCTTCCGCCGCCGCCGCCGGAGTTATACCGCTAATAACGTCCGGTTCACTGCTTTGGGGGCCTTTGGGTTCGGTAATCTGTTTCGGCCTCATCGCATCCACGCTTCTTACGTTGTATGTACTTCCGGTGGCATACTGGAAATTCGGCGGTAAGGATATGCCGGCGGACGAATCTCAAAACAATAAGGATATTGCTAATGTCTAAATTAAAATACGGTCAACCGGACTTCCGGACGAGTCAAATGTTTAAAATGTCGTTAGCTTTAATGCTATTTCTGCTGTTTCCGCCGTTTGCGCTTATGGGACAGGCGGACGAGGCGCGTAAAATATCTGTTCACGAATACCGGCGGCTTGCTTTGTCAAACAATCTTGCGATACGCACCGCGTGGTTTGATTTGGAAAAGAGCAAACATCTGCGCTCGTATGCCTTTACGCGGTTTTTCCCGCAAGTTAAGGCGCTCGGCGGTCTTATAAAACCGGGCATGGTAAATGGCGGGCATCTTTCTATGCAGGCCGATATAGATATGAGTCGTATATTCAAAAATCCTGACGACCCGAATTTGGAGCTTGACGGAACATTTGATTTTACCGATTCGACGGGAGGAATGCTTGGCGCGATTATGATTACCCAGCCGCTGTTCGCCGGCGGGCGTATCGTCAATTCTTACCGGCTTGCCGGTAAAGGCATGGAAGCGTCTTCGTACCAGCTTCAAATGACGCGGAATGAAGTGTACGCCCAAGCCGAATCAAAGTATTACCAGCTTGTGCTGCTATACGAACTGTTAGAAACCCTAAACCTTTACGCCGGTACGCTTGACAGTCTTTACGAGCAGGTTTCACAGGCGCTAAGCCGCGGCGCCGTGTCCCGCAGCGATTTTCTACGGGTAAGGTTAAAACGGGAAGAAGTATTAATTGAGCGGGAGCAGGCGCAAACAATGCTTACAATTGCCGAACGGGATTTTAGGCTGTTTGCGGGCATTCCGGACGGCGATAATTTGAAACCGGACGTTGATTTTGACAGCATTACAGAGCCGGACTTTGACAGCGCCTCTTTCCCGTCCCGTCTCGCCGAAAGGCCGGAATATCAACTTTTAACGATACAACACGATGCGGCGCGGCTACAGGAGGCTATAACGCTTGGAACGTATATGCCTTCCATGGAGATAGGCGCGGCTGTATTGGGTTTGGAGTTTTGGCAGGACGGGAAAACGCTGAAAGATTTCCACGCTTCCTATTACGATATTGCGGGTTTCATCATGGTGAATATTCCTGTATCGGACTGGTGGGGGGGCTATCATAAGATAAAGGAAGCCTCGTATTCCCGCCAGAGCGCGGCGGCGCAGCTTGAAACAAACTCCAATTACCTGTTGCTTGACATACAGAATAGGTATGCGGCCTACCAAACCGCGTTCAAGCAGGTAAGGCTTGCCGAAATCGGTCTTGAATACGCCGGGCAAAACAGTTCGGAATACTCGGACCGTTACAAGGCGGGTTTGAGCGTTCTAGCCGATTATCTTGAGGCGCTTGCCTTTGAACAAGAAAGCCGGACAAAGCTTAATCAAGCCAAGGCGGGCTATTTTGCCGCTCGCAACGCCTTCATGCAGGCTTTTGGAGAACGCCGCTAGCTGTCCGGCAGTTCCGATTTCAAATATGAAAAATATTTCTAATGTTTATCAAAAAAACTCTTTCATTCCGCGCAAGCGATTGTAGGGGTGCGGAGCAGACACGGCGCCCCGCAGGGGCGGCGTGGCCGGAGCGCGAAAGCGCGCAGCCCCGAAAAGCGCGGTTTTTGCCTGCCTATGGCAGGTGAAAATGCGCCCAACAATGAAAAAGAGTCTCTGATGCTATGTTGAAACCATGTAAAATCTTGAATCCTCCTGAAACCGGAATCGCTGCCGGTTGTATTTGTGCGGTAGAATTCTTTTTTTTTATATGCTACTCTTTTTTCTTGTTAAATAATCGTCTCAAAACTCGCGGGTTTTTAGGCAAATACATTCACTAGTCGGAGGAGAAAAAAGTGAAAAAGACAATATGCGGAATTGCCGGAATATTAACGGCGGCGGTAGTCCTTTTCTTTGCCGGGTGTAAATCCGGGTCGGACGCAATTAAAATAGGCGGGATATTCCCGCTGTCAGGCGAAGTTGCCGTTTACGGGCTGGAAGCGCGGGACGGCGTTCTGCTGGCAATTGACGAAATCAACGCGGCGGGCGGGATTAACGGCAAAAAAGTTGAACTGGTATATGAAGATGACGAGGGCAACCCTGAAAAATCGGTGAATGCGTACAATAAACTTACCGCAAAAGATAAAGTGAACGTAATCATAGGCAGTCTTACTTCCGGGTGTACGATAGCTATTACTTCAAAGGCTCAGGCTCAGGAAGTCGTTCTGGTTGCGCCCGCCGCGACTGCGGAAGCGGTTACAGATGCCGGGGACTTTATATTCCGGGCGTGTTTTATCGATTCGTTTCAGGGAACAGTTGGCGGACGTTTTGCCGCGGAGAGTTTAGGGGCTAAAAAAGCGGCTATCCTTTACGATAACGGCAATGATTATTCAACGGGTCTTAAAGATAATTTTATCACCGCGTTTGAATCCCGAGGCGGCGTTGTCGTGGCAAGCGAATCTTATACCGGCAATGATGTTGACTTTAACGCTCAAATAACAAAGATAAAAGCCGCGGGTCCCGATGTGGTATATCTTCCTGACTATTACAATAAGGTCGCGCTGATAGCGAAACAGCTTCGCGCGCAGGGGATAGATGTTCCAATCACAGGCGCGGACGGCTGGGACGGTCTTACCGAAAACGCCGGAGACGAAGTATTGGACGGCTTCTACTCCAATCACTACGCATCGGATTCAACTGACCCAAAAGCGCAAAATTTTGTTAAGGCGTATCAGGCCAAATTTGGCAGGATTCCGGTTTCATTCGCGGCGCTGGGTTACGATTCTATGTATTTAATCAGAGACGCTATGCAGGCCGCCGGTTCGACGGATTCGACTGCCGTTAAAGACGCTCTCGAAAATATAAACGGCAGCTATGTTACCGGCAATTTATCTTTCGACGACAGGCACAATCCGGTTAAATCCGCGGTAATCGTTGAAATTGTTAGACTTAATGGAAAACTAGCCTCGGTATACAAAGAAACAGTAAATCCGTAAGTTTTCATAGCGAATTGGGGCTGTCCTAAGACCGGGCTTGTTCGTCAACCGGATTGGCTACCGGACAAGTCTTTGCAAAATGCGGGGCATTTTGTATGTTTAAGCGGAAATCGCGGAAACTTGAGGTTTTCGGACAGCCCTACTATAAGTCTATATGTCTACGGGTAGTTTGCAAATCTTGCAAGCAAACCGGATTGGCGGACAAGCCAAATCAGGATTTTTAATGGACAAAGAAAATTACAGCGCGGGAACAGGCGCGCAGCCGCCCAAACAGCGGATAGCCGGTAGCGTTCATATTAAAGAATTAGTGAGTACGCTGATAAAAAGTTATGAGGAAGTTGAAGAAACAATTAAGGTTGATTCGGTATATCAGCTTAACCGCTCGGTTTTGATAGAAACAATTGATAAGTTAAGGCGCTTGATTTTTCCGGGTTATTTTGTAAAAAAATATATTTCAAAAACTTTTATCGAATATCAAACCGGCGAACTGGTTGAAGAAATTTTTTTTGATTTAACAAAGCAAATAGCGATAGCTTTGTGCCACCGCAAAGACGGTTCGCCGTGTCATGACGCCGCTTTGGAACAGTCCGAAGAATTAGTGCGCGTGTTTTTATCGAAACTTCCGCACATTAGAAAAAGACTCGCTATGGATGTTGACGCCGCTTTCGACGGAGACCCCGCGGCTTACAGCAGGGATGAAATAATATCATCGTACCCGGGTATATACGCTATAATGATATACCGGCTGGCGCATGAATTATATCTGCTGAACATTCCGCTTATTCCGCGTATAATGACGGAATATGCCCATAACACGACAGGTATCGATATTCATCCCGGCGCGACAATAGGGGATCATTTTTTTATTGACCACGGCACCGGTATTGTAATAGGTGAAACAACGGTGATAGGCAATAATGTAAAAATATACCAGGGGGTTACGCTTGGCGGTTTGTCTACACGCGGCGGCCAAACTCTGCGCGGTGTAAAGCGACACCCCACAATAGAGGATGATGTAACGATTTATTCCGGAGCGTCTATTCTTGGCGGAACAACGGTTATAGGCCGCGGTGTTATTATAGGCAGTAACGCGTTTGTTACAAAATCTGTTCCGGCGAAAACCCGCGTAAGTGTTAAAAATCCGGAACTTCAAATGCGCGCAAGCGAATCCAAGAGTGTTGAACAACATGAGCTTGAACAAACTGAATTTTGGGATTGGGTTATCTAAAAGCGTTTTATGAACGGGCTTGCTTTTATAGGCGGCGAGGGGCCTTGCGTAGATTTATGCGTCCGGCTTGCCGGTGAGGCGGATTTAATAGCCGCCGCCGATTCCGGCCTTATCTGCGCTGAAAACGCGCAGATAAGGCCGGATTGGATTGTTGGAGACATGGACTCGCTTGACGATGTTTCGCGTCTTGATAAGTATCCGCCCGATCATGTGATTCGTTTTCCTGCCGATAAGGATTTCACCGATACGGAGCTTGTGATAAATCTGTTGTTTGAAAAATCCTGCGACAATATTACTATCGCGGGCGGCGGCGGCGGCAGGTTGGACCATATATTAGCGATAGCGGCTCTGTTTGAGCGTGAACGCGCTCCAAAACGCTGGTTTACAGCGCGGGAAAAAATCTTTTTTGTATTTAACGAATTCTATTATCACACAAAAAAAAACAGTATAGTTTCTGTTTTTCCGCTTGGAAACGGGCCGTGGAGAGCGCAAAGTTCCGGCCTTAAATGGCCGCTGCACGCCGCCGCATGGGAACGCGGTTTTTTCGGCGTGAGCAATGTCACGGAAACCGGGGAGATTATAATAAAAGTTTCTATGGGCCGGTTTTTAATCATTATAACAGAGTGATACCACAGCGGGGGCCGCCAGCGGCTTCCCCCCACTGCGTTCACTTTGAAAAGGGCGCTTGGCACCTGCCAGCGGGTTTAAGATCCGCTACGCGGCAGCATACCCAAAAAGCGGGTTTTACTTCGTGCTTTCGTGTCAGAAAAGGGCGCTTGGCACCCGCCAGCGGGTTTAAGGTCCGCTACGCGGTAGCATACCCAAAGCGGATTTTACTTCGCTTTCGTATCAGAAAAGGGCGCTTGGCATACGCGGCTGTCTTCATACTGCTTGCGCGGTATCCCCCCCCCCCCCCTAAAAAAGAAAAAGGGTGTTTGGGAGGGGGGGGGGGGGGCTTTATCTTTGAGCAACCAAGTTATTGATTCGTTCACGGTTAAATTGAGCGTCGCGGTAGTACGGATTTAGGCGCAGGGCTTTATTGAAATCCGCGGAGGCGTTCACAAAATCGCCCATATTAGCGAACGCGACTCCGCGGTTATTGAACGCTATCGCATATTCAGGGTACGACTTTATTGCTTCGCTGAACTGTAAAACCGCTTCGTTAAAACGTCCGTATTCGTTCAAGATTATCCCTTGCTGGTTATAACTTTCGGCAACAGGGTCAATGAACGACTTTTGGTTAAGCGCGCTGCCGCGAATTGTATTTCTGCCTCTAATCACGGGTAAAGACGCGGGCGTATTTTCACTTTTTAACTGTAATGGAGATGAAGCCGGCAAATAATCATATCTGTACATATCGCTTCCCTGATTTTGCGCTGTTTCTAAAGACACGTCTTTAGCGGGAAGGGTTTGGCGAAATACTCCTGAATATCCGGCGGGTGTTTGATAAAGTGTTTGAGCCGGGGGTTGATTGACGCGCGCGGCCTGACCGCTTGTTGTATAGACGGTTGTGTTTTGCATGGAATAAACCGTTTGAGATGTAGACGGATTTCTATCCGCGAATTGCTGGCCAGTCTGTGCTGTTTGTCCCTGCCGTGCATATGCCGCCGTTTGCGGCGGTTGGACATAGGTATTGGTCGACGTTCCGGATGTATACTGGGGTACGCTGTCGGAGTTGTTCGTAATACCTTTGGATTTGAGTTTTGTTTCCAAATTTCTAATATTATGAAGCGCTTCCGCCGATCCCGGATTAATCCGCAACGCAAATTCATAATCAGCCCGCGCGGCGGCGTAATCGCCGCGCTTTTCATATACAATGCCGCGGGCATTGTATACGTCCGAATTGGGCGGATTATTTTTTATTATAAAGTTATAATCTTCAAGCGCCCCGGCAAGATCACCTTTACCAACTTTCAATCTAGCCTTTTCAAAGTAATAATTTCTGTCTTCGTACTGAGCGCTTACGCTTACAACTGTTAAAAACCCGAATACGAAAAGCAACGAGACAAATTTAGCCCCAAGTGTATTGTTATTCATTTTTCCCTCCCGTGAATAAAGAATACATTTTATACTAACATTAAGAAAAAACTATTACAAGCGGCTTGTCCGTTCAGGGCGAGCGCATATAAAAACGAAGGGAACAGTGATATACTTGGCATGGTTTTTGGAGGTGGGAAACGGAACAGCAACATATGGTGCCCATAATGACTTATTTCTCCGTCATACATGA
>JAITDS010000171.1 GCA_031282435.1 Spirochaetaceae bacterium | reverse complement strand
GAGCCATTGCTATGACTGCTAGAATGGTAATGACTATAACCTCATATAAGGGATACAGCTTGTTTCGCTCTATCCGAGGATCATGTATGACGGAGAAATAGGTCATTATGGGCACCATGTTTTGTTGTCCCGTTTCCCGCCTCCAAAAACCATGCCAGGTATATCACTGTTCCCTTAGTTTTTATATGCGCTCGCCCTGGATCTGCCTGCCATGCTGATTGACTTGCCTGCGCGTATGGGCTAGGATTCTGGACAGTGTGATTCTTCATGATTACCCAAGGAGCTTAGGATGTTCCCAATGATCGGCATAAAGGTTGCGGATGGCGGCTTTTTTCCTATTGTAGCGGAGAATATAAACGCAAAAAAACGTCTCGTCCTTACTACCGCGCATGACGGTCAGCCAAGCGTGCAGATAGATTTCTATAAATCCTCTAAACAGTCTATGGATGATGCGGTATATATCGGGACATTACTGCTTGAAAATATTTCCAAAGAAAAACAGGGGAGTGTTTCAATAGAACTAATTGTTTCTTCCGGTGAAAATGGTGAGTTTTCGGCAAGCGCTTATAATATTGAAGATCCGGAGGATAAGGGTAAGCACGTTATGGCTGTTTCGCTGTCGCCTATGGAAAATTCAAAAGAAATAGACGATACGAACCTTGGTTATGAAGATGCCGTCATACACGAAGCGGCTACCGGTAAATATGCCGCCGTTGTAAAGCGGCCAAAATTAAGACTTCTTCTAATAATAATTTCCGTAGCCGCCATTCTCGCGATAACAGCGCTTTGCCTTTATTTCTTTGTATTTAGAAATAAGATCGAGGCTGCAAATGGTTTTGAGGATAAAGCGCCGGTGAAAACCGTAATCGAACAGCCGCCTGTTCCTCCTCCCCAAGAAGCGCTGCCGCTTGTTCAAGCTGAAGTTCCCGCGCCGCCGCCGCCGCCACCTCCTCCCCCGCCGCCTGTCATTAGAGCGTCTGAAGAACCTGCTAAAGAGCCGCTTCCACGCAAACGGGACCCGGCACCGGTTTCTTCGTATAATGTGCCTGATGTGATTCCCGCGGAAGGGATGGCATATAAATTACGTTGGGGGGACACGCTCTGGGATGTGTCGCAGGCATTCTACCGGACACCTTGGCGCTACAATTATTTGGCGCGCTATAACGGAATACGTAACGCCGACCGTATTATTGCCGGACGCACGATTAGGGTGCCGCCTTTGCCTAAATGAAATTTCAGCGGCGGTAACTAATTCACGCCGCTGATAACAGAGTTGTTCAAAAACTGAAGTTTCTGAACAACAACCGCTAAAACAGCAAAATGCTCCGCATTTTGCGAGACTTGTTCGATAGCCGGCCATGCCATTGAATCAGTCCAATATTTATAGAATTTGCGTAAAAATACCGCCTGCACTAGTCGCTATTGTTTTTATTGTGTATTTTTGGTAATAATAACTAATTGGTAGCTTTTGCAATCAATAGAAGGAGTAAGCTATGCGTCTAACGGATATTAGAATTAGAAAAGCGAGCGGTGAAGGCAAGTTGAAGGCTTATGTTACAATCACCTTTGATGATTGCTTTGTGGTTCACAACGTAAAAATCATTGAAGGTAAAGACGGCCTCTTTATTGCAATGCCAAGCAGGAAGAACAAGACGGGCGACTACAAAGATGTCGCGCATCCAATAAATGTTGAATTTAGAACGGAAATGCAGAATAATATCTTAGAGAAATACAACTCCGGTAACTTTCAAGAAAGTGATGCGGACTAAAATGTAACATCTGCGGCGCATGGTAATTACCATACGCCGCTGTTTTCCGGCTTTATGTCCGGTTTGTTTTTAATTGGGCCGTAGGCAAGTGGTAAGCCACCGGGTTTTGGCTCCGGCATGCACAGGTTCGAATCCTGTCGGCCCAGAAGCGGCGGTTGCTTGCGAAAACTTACAACAAGTTTTCGCAAGCAGTCAAAATGTTATTTATGTTTTTAAGCGGAAATTGAATTTTCCAAGCAACTCTATTATAAAAGCGATAATTTTTTATGGCTGGCAATTCTTTCGGTCAAATTTTTAAGGTTACGACATTTGGAGAATCTCATGGAGCGGCGCTGGGCTGTATCATTGACGGCTGTCCTGCGGGTTTGCGTTTGAGCGTTGACGATCTGCGGCGGGATTTAGCGCGGCGCAGGCCGGGTGGCGGCGGGGTTTCTACGTCACGTAAAGAGGACGATGAACCGGAAATCCTTTCAGGCGTATTTGAAGGGCGTGCGCTTGGAACGCCGCTTACCATCGTTATACACAACACGGCGCAGCGTTCACAAGATTATGACAAACTGAAAAATGTGTACCGTCCCGGACACGCTGATATGGTCTGGGATATAAAATACGGCTTTAGGGACTACCGTGGGGGGGGGCGCAGTTCGGCGAGAGAGACTGCGGCGCGTGTGGCCGCCGGGGCTGTAGCTCGAAAATTCCTTGCAGAAAACGAAGTAAGCATACGCGCTTGGTCACAATCTATTGCCGGAATAACAGCCCCTTCCCCAAATGACGATGAATTCAGCCTTGATGAAGCCGAAGCCAACGAATTCCGCATCCCCGGCCGGAGCGCGGCGGGTAAAATCGCCTCCAAAATCGAAGAAATCAGAAGCGCGGGCGACAGCGCGGGCGGCGTAGTAGAATGTCATGTAAACGGCCTGCCTGCGGGACTGGGCGAGCCGGTTTTTGATAAACTGGACGCGCTGTTATCCCACGCCGTTATGTCTATAGGCGCGGTTAAAGCCATTGAATTTGGCGCGGGCTTTTCCGTGTCCGGTATGCGCGGTTCTGAATGTAACGACAGAGCGCTTCCTCTGGCCGGCAGTAGAAAAACAAAATATTTGAGTAACAATTCCGGCGGTATTTTGGGCGGCATATCAAACGGCGACAGCCTTGTTTTCCGCGCCGCCTTCAAACCTGTTCCCTCAATCGCGCGGAAACAAATCACAATCGACAATACGGGAAAAGAAATTGAAATTGAAATAACGGGAAGGCACGATGTTTGCGTTTGTCCTAGAGCCGTGCCTGTTGTGGAGGCTATGACGGCGCTTGTTCTTGCCGATCTTATGCTGCGGGCGCGCGCCGATAGAAATGTCACGTTTTAGCGTACTTCCCGCCCTTGTTTTGCGGGTTCGTCCAAGTGGCGAATCCAACCGCGAAGCGTTTTTTCTAACGGCGGATGCCGGAATCTCCCGCGCTTTTGTTTACGGCGGCCCGAAAAGCAAACTGCGTTCCTATGTTTCGCAGTTCCATTCCGGCGGTCTTTACCTGTATCACGACCCGGTAAGAAATTCCTACAAGGTAACGGATTTTGACGTACGGCGATGGCGTCCCGGCATTAGGGAAAATTACAATAGGACTATGGCCGCCGCCGCGATAGCCGAGACTGTTCTTGCGGGTTTTGGCGGCGGCTGTAACTGGGCGGAGGCGCTTGACCGGACAAACGACTCGCTTGACGCCGTTGATATGGCCGCCGATTCTGATGTTTTGCGCGTACTGGTTCACTTCCTCTGGAATTGGGTCGGCTTGAACGGGATTCACAACGGGGCGCGGCGTTCCGCTCTCTCCGCCACCGCTTTTCGCTGGCTTGAAACAGGGGCGGCAATCCCCGCCGCCGAAATTTGTTCCCTCGGTTTAGACGGCGCCTCTCTTCTTGAAGCCAAGAATTTTTGCACCGGATTGATAGCTTCCGCCATAGGCCGCCGTCTGAAAAGCTGGGACTGGTAAGCCGTTATCTAAGCGATTCCGGTTTTAGATGCTGTGTTTACAAAACAAATACTTTTTACGCTGTCAACTGTGGTTAGCGTTTCGTAAACGGGTTTGCAAAATGCAAACCTTGTAAAAATCGCTTTGAGTTTGCGCTACGCGCAAACTCCGAAAGCTCAACGCGCTTGCGCGTTGAGCCGCGCAAGCGATTGAAGCGGAATTAAACAGGACGGCGTTTTGCGCCGTCCTGTTTAATTGGAGCGGAAAGCGCGGTTTTTGCGCCGCTTTAGCGG
>JAITDS010000142.1 GCA_031282435.1 Spirochaetaceae bacterium | reverse complement strand
GCGTTTGCTTCCAAAGGATTTTCCCCCGCATGACACGGTTTGGTCATTCTACCGCCGCGCCGTAAAGTCCGGCAAACGGGAAAAAGCGACGGGTGTTTTGGTAAAAAAAACTCGCGAGGGGGCCGGACGTAAAGCCTCTCCTACTTACAGAATTATAGATTCGCAAAGCGCGAAGACAACATTGGCTTGTGAACAGAGGGGTTTCGACGGCGGAAAAAAAAGTCAAAGGGCGTAAACGGCATATAGTAGCGGACATAACGGGCAATCTTCTTGCCGTTTCAGTTCATGCCGCGAACATACATGAAACAAAATCAGGGATAAATCCGGCAAAGAAGGCGTATGCGAAATATATGAGTATTCAAAGGTTTTGCGGTGATGAGGGGTATAGGAAATCCTTTGAAGAAGAGGCTTTAAAACAACTCGGGGTTGGGGTAGATATTACAAAGCGTATAAAAGCGGAGTTTGAAGTACTTCCGTTGCGCCGGGGGGTTGAACGGACTTTTAGTCGGGTGAATCATTCACGCAGGTTATCAAAGGATTATGAGATTAAGACAGAGCATGAGGAAAATATGTTTATGATTTCGCATGCCCATACCTTACTTAAACGTCTTTGAACACAGGTTCTAAGCCCCGGATTACCACGCACAATATTAACTGCTGCCGTTTTATCCCCGTCTGCCGCAAGCGAATAGGGAACAGGAGTTGTCGAACATCTCGCAATTGACACAGCAATAATAATAAAGATTATCAATTTCACATACTTCATAGAAACCTCCAATAACTAAATAGAGTTGTTCGGAAACCTCAAGTTTTTGAACAACTTCCGGTAATGTTGTTCACGGGTGAGGGGGTGGGGGGCATACTGGCGGCGCAAACCGTCCCTGTTGTTGCGCCCACCCTCGTTGCAGCCACGCTTGCGTAGCAAGCGTGGCTGCAACTACCCTCCAAAAAAACTACGGCGTCAATTTCTGTTTCGTATAACCGCTTGAGCGCCGGACAAACGAGCTGCCGGAACGCGGAACGGCGAGCATGACACATAGTTAAGACCGGCGCGGTAGCAGAAATCTATAGTTGCCGGATCGCCACCTTGTTCGCCGCAGATACCAATCTTTAGATTACCATTGCTTTCGCGTCCTTCCGTGATGGCAAGCCGCATCAATTTACCAACGCCGTTTTCATCAATAGATTTGAACGGGTCAACATCAAGAACGTGTTTTTCAAGGTATGCGGGAAGGAAAGAGCCTACGTCGTCGCGGCTGAACGCGAATGTCATCTGTGTAAGATCGTTGGTGCCAAAACTGTAAAAATCGGCGTATCGGGCTATGTGCGCGGACGTTATAGCGGCGCGCGGCACTTCTATCATCGTGCCGATACGAATGGGCAGTTCAACACCGGCCTTGCTCATAACGCGCTTCAATACCGCCTCGGCGTTGGGGCGCAGCAATTTTAGTTCGCGGGCGCTCATCACAATCGGTATCATTATTTCAGGATGGGTGTCAATACTTTTTTTAAGACATTCACAAGCGGCAAGCGCTATCGCTTCCACCTGCATCTCGTAAATTTCAGGATACGTAACCGCGAGCCGACAGCCGCGGTGTCCCAACATTGGGTTAGATTCGTGTAGTCTGGCGATTTTGGATGTAAGTTCTTTGGCCGAAATACCAAGCTCTTCCGCAAGCTCGGCTATTTCCGGTTTTGTTTTGGGTAAAAATTCGTGCAACGGCGGGTCAAGCAGCCTTATAGTAACCGGCTTGCCGTTCATTACCTTGAATATACCGGCAAAATCTTTTTTTTGCAGCGGTAAAATCTTTTTAAGCGCCGCTTTACGATCTTCCGGCGTATCGGCGAGTATCATAGCGCGAAAGTGAATCAATTTTGCCTTGTCAAAAAACATATGCTCCGTGCGGCATAAACCCACACCGTCCGCCCCGAATTCAATGGCGCGCGCCGCGTCTGCCGGCTGGTCGGCATTTGTGCGTATCTTAAAACCTTTAATATTGCCGCGCACTGAAGAGGCGCGTACCTCATCGCACCATTTAAGAAACGCCGCAAGATTCTCGTCAAGTTTTTGATGTTCCACAAGCTTCAGCTTTTCGCCGTATATAAGACCCGAAGAACCATCTATGCTTATCCAATCACCTTCGTTGAACGTAAAGCGGCCAATTTTTAACTTTTTCCCCATAACGGTCATATCCTGCGTGCCGGATACACAAGGAGTTCCCATACCGCGCGCTACAACCGCGGCGTGGCTGGTCATGCCGCCGGTCGAAGTAAGAATACCCTCGGAAACAACCATACCGCTGATATCTTCGGGACTCGTATCCTGACGTGCCAGCAACACCTTTTCGCCTTTTTTATGCCATTTCTCCGCGTCGGCGGCTGTAAATACTATGCGTCCGCAGGCCGCTCCCGGTGACGCGTTCAATCCTTTTGAAATCGGTTTCGCCGTTTTAAGCGCCTTTACGTCTATAGCCGGATGCAAAAGCTGGTCTATATGCTCAGGTTCAACGCGCATTATAGCGGTTTCCTTGTCTATAAGACCCTCCGCAACCATATCCAGAGCGCATTTTACCGCCGCCGCGCCGGAACGCTTACCGTTTCTTGTTTGCAGCAGGAACAGTTTACCTTGTTGAATCGTGAATTCCATATCCTGCATATCGCGGAAATGTTTTTCCAGTGTATTTTTAATGTTTACAAGTTGCTCGTACACTTCAGGATTAACTTCTTCAAGATGAGAAAGTTTCTGCGGAGTACGAATACCGGCTACAACATCTTCTCCCTGCGCGTTCATCAGGTATTCACCATAAAATTTGTTCTCGCCGGTAGAAGGATCGCGGCTAAAACAAACGCCCGTCCCCGAATCTTCGCCAAAATTTCCAAAAACCATAGACTGTACGGTTACCGCTGTGCCTTTTAAGCCGTGTATACCGTTTAACTCACGGTATTTGATGGCGCGCTCATTCATCCACGACCCAAAAACCGCGTTAATAGCGCCCCAAAGTTGCTCGTCGGGCAGTTGCGGAAAGTCTTTTTTTGTAAACTTTTTAACTATTTTCTTATACTCGTCGGTTAATTTTTCAAGGTCGGCGGCGTTAAGTTCCGTGTCGGCCTTGATTTTCCTGACTATTTTAGCAGTTTTTATAGCCATTTCGAAAGCTTCGGCAGGAACACCCATGACGACTTCCCCGTACATTTGAATGAAACGACGGTATGCGTCCCACGCAAAACGCGGATTATTCGTTTTGTTCGACAACCCTATAACCGCCTCGTCATTCATTCCAAGGTTTAAAATAGTGTCCATCATACCCGGCATGGAAACAGCCGCGCCGGAACGCACCGATACAAGAAGCGGGTCGTCCGCCCCGCCCAATTTTTTACCCATCAGCGCTTCAAGACGTTCAAGATTGTCTTTTACGGCGTTCTTTACCTCATCCGTATACTGATGCCGCTCATCATTGTAGTACGCCGCGCACACTTCGGTAGAAATCGTAAAACCGGGTGGAACAGGTATACCCAAATTAGTCATCTCGGCAAGATTTGCCCCTTTTCCGCCAAGCAAATTTTTCATTGTGGCATCGCCGTCCGCGTGTCCGTCTCCAAAAAAGTAAACGTTTTCTGACATAAAATCCTCCATTGGCCTCCTCGCCGCGCAACGCGCGCTCCACAGCGGGAGGTTCATTGAATTATAACTCAATTTAAATTAAAAATGAAGTTATATTATCCTTGTTCAATAGAGTTGTCCGGAAACTTCAGTTTTCGCAAGCCAAACATAGCCGCCAAGCATGGTCGCCAAACATGGCGGCCATGCTTGGCTTGCGCGATGATTAACTTGAAGCAATCAACGATACTTCAGCGCTTTCTTTTCCACAAAATGCCATGACATATACGATATGCTGAAAACCGTTCCTATAACGGCAAAAATAACGACGATGTTGTTCAAATCATAAAATCCAAATGTAATAAAGACTTTTATTAAAGGCCCGTGAAAAATGTATATACCGTACGAATAATCCCCGTACTTGCCCACACTTTGCAGTGACGGAAAATTAAAAGCGACAAACATGATTACAACGCCAAGAGCGGCGGGCAGAAAAAATTCCAGCGCCGTATTAAACGTAAATAAATATTCCAGTATTACAATTATCATTCCCGGTACGATAAGATACTTTTGATATTTTTTTATCCATTCAAGATTTATTAAACAAAATATACCCGTTACAAAATAAGCGACATAGTCGGAAGACTCTCTTATTCCCTTCAGTAAGTAGATTTCGGAATTTTGCGCGATTAATCCCCATAAGATACTGTATAAAAAACCAAAAACATATGCCGCCGCAAGAACGGCGTTGACCCGCCTGCGCGTTTTAAGCTTGGCAATCGCAAAAACTATCAGTGGTATAAGAATATAGAATATAACTTCTATTCTGATAGTCCAAAGAGAGCCGTTTATTTCAAATATATCTTTATTAACGCCTGAACCGCTTGCGTTAGCGCCAAACACACCGGGCAGACCGGGATGCAAAAAATTTAAGAACAACAAATTTGCTATGATATATTTGTACAAACCGGGTGAAGTAAAATACTCACGCGCCGGCAGATTCGAAATAAGCGCAAGAGACACCGCGCATAGCATAATCACCAAACAATACGCCGGCAAGAGCCTGCGGCAACGCTTAGCAAAATATTCTTTAATATTTGAAGATAAGGCATAACTTCTAGTTATTAAAAACCCGCTGATAATAAAAAAACCGCATACCGCAACGTGTCCGTTAAATATTATACTTATTGTTTGTATAATGCGGGGGAGGGATAGGCCGCCGGAATAAAACGAATGTCCAATAGCTACTGAAAACGCGAAAAAAAGACGCAGAAAATTAAAATTATTATCTTTATTTATAACCGGTAAAAGTGAATCAATCTTAGTAATCATAAAATTCATTATTTCATATAAAGACAATAGCTGTCCAGACAAGCTTTAATTGGAACAACATTAGACTTGTTCGCCAACCCGGTTGGTTGTCGTCCAAGTCTTTGCAAAACGTGTGGCGTTTTGCGTTTTTAAGCGGAAGTTGTTCGGAAACTTGTGGTTTCCGAACAACACTATTTTAACGTTAGGGATAGGAAAAGCCGTGAGACGCGGGAAAGCGCCGGGGTTATTCATTACCGCGAATTGATTTCAGTATTTTTGTTATAAAACTGCTGCCTGCCGCGCCTTCTTTGAACGCGGCGCTTCCGGTAAAAGATTGCAGCGCGTCATCGCTGCCATAAAAAAGCCCCACGTCGCCCGCCTTAAAAATATAGTTAGGCTCGCATATAGCATATTCCCCGTTGGCCGGCCTTATAGAAAGCAGGTTAAGCTTATATTTTTTTCGCAGTTCGGTTTCTATCAATGATTTTCCAAAAAAACTTTCCGGTATCTCAAGTTCCGCGATAACCAGATTACCGCTTATTGGCAAGTATGAAAGTATCAGGGCCGAAAACAGCAACGGCGTTATTCGTTTTGCCGCCTCCTTATTTGGAAAAACAACCTTTGTGGCTCCGACTAATTCAAGAATTTCGCCGTGCGAATCTGTTTCGGCTTTGGCAATGATGCTTTTTATTTTAAGCTTTGCGCAATAACTAACCGCGAGTACGGACGCTTCAATCTTTCCGCCTAAATCAATTACCACTACGTCAATAGATTCTGGCAAAATTTTACGCAAGGTTTCAACAGTTAAAATGTCAAGCACAACGGCGCTTACAGGCGCGTCTTTGTACGTGTCAATAACGTCACGGTCTTTATCTATGATAAATACGTTGGCGTTCAATTCCAGAAGCTCGTCCAAAATACTTTTGCCAAAATGCCCTAAACCTAAAATCGCGATTTGTTTCATACACGCCCTATAATTAAACTATATCACATCCCTAAATTTGTCCACCCGCCCGCCGGCGGCCCGCGTTCAGCATGAGAATAAACTCAGGCTAACGGGAGATATGCTTAGATTCACATATTCAAAATTCGGGCGCATCGCCGCGGTGCGGCGACCGGGCTATCCGCTCTTATGAAAACGCAAGCGTTTTCATACCGCTTCTATCCCTTGCGCGTCGCAAGCGCGCGGCGCTTGCTTAGGAACTGTAAAAGAATGAACCTCCCCGCCGCAAGCGCGGGGTATCTTGTTTGCGTTGCGGACTCTACGAGGTTTGTTCTGTAAGGAAATTTATCAATTGCATTTTGCAACCCCCTATTGTATAGTGCAGTTGTTTGAAAACCTCAAGTTCCCGCTTACGCTAAAAAGCGATTCCGTGAGACTTTAGCGAAAGACTTTTAAGAGCCAAAATCGCAAGACTTGCGGCTTGGCAGGCGGTTAGCAGGGTTTTGAACAAGTCTAATTTTTTAAGGTGAGTACCGGCATGATAGTAGAAGTATGTTGCGCTACGGTTGAGGAGGCGCGTCTTGCGGCAAGTTGCGGGGCGGATCGTATTGAGTTTGTCTCGGCGCTGG
The DNA here is from genome assembly GCA_031282435.1 of Spirochaetaceae bacterium. Taxonomy (GTDB): domain Bacteria; phylum Spirochaetota; class Spirochaetia; order Treponematales; family Breznakiellaceae; genus JAIRMY01. The sequence goes on along the minus strand of JAITDS010000142.1, from coordinate 5,771 downwards.
AAACGGGCGGACTTACGCCCAGTCTTGGCGCTTTGCGCCTTGCTTTGGAGAGCGTAAAGCAGTCGAATATGGAGGTCGCGGTTATGCTGCGGCCTCGCGGCGGTAATTTTTGCTACGGCGACGCGGATTTTGAAACCATGATGCTGGACGGACCTATTCTGAGCCGCGAGGGCGCGGATTACATCGTGTTCGGCATCTTGAAGCCGGACGGCTCTGTCGATGTTGAACGCTGCCGTGATTTGATGCGGGAGTGCGGGAATTCCGCGCGTTTTGTTTTTCACATGGCGTTTGACGAAACTCCGGACTGGAAAACCGCGCTTGACACCCTTGCCGGCTTAGGTTTCCGGCGGGTTCTTAGCAAGGGACAGGCGGCAAACGCGGAAGCCGGAGCGGAAAGACTTCGGAATATGATAGAGTACGCCGCCTCGCGCATTGAAATTCTTCCCGGCGGGGGCGTTAGACCTCATAACGCGCGCTCAATTATTGAAAAGACCGGCTCTAGGCAGATTCACTTTTCAATGAAAAAAAACGCGTCCGTTTTATTTAACGGACGCGAATTGTCGAACCTGATTGAACTGTGCAAAGGGCGGTAAAAACCGCGATACTTTATCTGCGCCGCCAATTTTAGCGGCGCAGAGCTTCATTCGCTGAAAGCGAAGCGGACTATGACAACACCTTCTTTGCCGTTGCCGCTCAAAGCGGTTTTGCTGCCGCCGGAACCACCATCTCCAAAGGCGGTGCCGTCGTGAACAACGGTGTCTCCTTCCTTACCGGCATTACCGCCGCTTGAGTATTTGTAAAGCGTTCCGGATATTTCGTAATCAACACCTGCGCCACCGTCAGCATTATTCGCGGCATTTCTTCCTGGCCCGCTCGCGCCGCCGCCGCCGCCGCCGTATTTGCAAGAGTCGTCGTCTACTACTAGTCCGCCGCCATTATGTCCATTCGCAAACCAGTTACTGTTAGGCGCGGTTTGTATCGCTTTTCCATAGTATTCTTTGCTGCTTATGATATAATTACCTCCGCCCGCGCCGCCGCCGGAACCACCGTCAGCACCAATCACGTCATCTATATTTTCGCTCTTGTAAGAGCCGCCGCCGCCGCCGCCTATAGCCGTAACGCCGTTGTAAGAAGAATTATATCCCTTTTCACCGCGCCCTTTGTTAAAGATATTCTTACCACCCCTGCCAACTTTTACCGTAACGGAACCACTAAGCGCCGGCATATCAACAGCGGGTGTGTACAAAACCCCACCCGCGCCGCCACCGCCGCCGTAATTCTTTACATTTACAAGCACCAACCCTAACGACGAATCGAACCTCGATAAGCCTCCCTTACCACCGCCGGCCACTATAAGCACCTGCCCTGTCAATGTTGCGGGTCGCCTATTCATTTTGAATGTATGGGTTTGCTCATCCTCGCCATTGTTGTTAAACGTATGAACTTCGTCCCATGTCCTAGAAGCGCCGTCCCCTTTAGATACGAATGTAATATCTCCGCCCGAAGCCATAGCAGTAACAATTTTAGTCTCGACTTTTACCGCATAAGCGTAGTCTTTCTGTGATACAGGAGACTTTACATTCCAACTTTTGCTATTTGCGCTGGCGTTAGCTTGAAATTCCAGCGAGGCCATTTTCCCGGACGTGTTTGTAGGTGTCAATTTAACCACGACCAAATCGGTTCCCAATTTGACAAAGTCCGGGATTTTGAACGTATACGTGATGCTTGTCCCGGATACCGTCCCGTTCGCTATTGTGTTCTTAACGCTGCCGTATTGCCCCTCGGCTTCGCCCCCCATCCAGTATGCGTAAACGTCCATATCCTTGCTGATAACCGTGTCTTTCGTAAATTGTTTCGGCGATCCGGTTGTCTGATCGGTGTAAAACCACACGTCAAACATATAGCCCGTTCTCTGCGGCGCCGGCGGAAATTCGTTTTCCGATAATTTTACAACCGCGCTTCCGGCAAGTTCCATCCCCTGTGCCGTCTTGTTTGTAACTTTCTCGCCGGGTCCGTCGTTATTATGAAAACTTACATTGTAAGAGTTGATTGTCCACCTGGCGTAAACGTCCATATCGCCGGTGATAACAGTGTCTTCCGTAAATCGTTGTTGCGGCGCCTGATTTGGGTAAAACCATCCGGCAAACGTATAGCCCGTTCTCTGTGGCGCCGGCGGAATTTCGCTTGCCGCTAATTTTACAACTGTGCCGCCCCCCGCAAGTTCCGTACCCCACGCCGTCTTGCTTGTAATACCGCCGGTTCCGTCCTCATGATGAAAACTTACATTGTAAGAGTTGATTGTCCATTTGGCGTAAACGTTCATGTTGCCGGCTATAACCGTGTTTTCCGTAAATTGCGTTGATACGCCCTCCTCATTGGTGTAATACCACCCGGCAAACGTATAGCCCGTCCTTTGCGGTGCCGGCGGAATGTCTTGCGCCGGTAATTTTACAACCGTGTCGCCCCCCGCAAGCTCCGTACCTTGCCCCGTCCTGCTTTCAGTCTTGCCGGTTTCGTTAACATGATGAAACGTTACCTTGTAAGTGTTGAGCGTCCATCTGGCGTAAACGTCAGTATCCTTGCTGATAACAGTGTCTTCCGTAAATTCCGTTAATGCGTCCGATTGAAACCACCCGTCGAATATATAGCCGGCCTTTTGCCGCGCCGGCGGGAATTCGTTTTTCGCTAATTTTACAATCGCTACTCCCGCAAGTTCCGTACCCCGCGCCGTCTTGCTTGTAATATCGCCGGTTCCGTCCTCATGATGAAAATTTACCTTGTAAGAGTTAATTGTCCACGAGGCGTAAACGTCCATATCCTCGCTGATAACAGTGTCTTTCGTAAATTCCGTTAGCGCGTCCGCCTGATTCTTTTTGAAAAACCACCCGTTGAATATATAGCCCGGCCGCATACCCGTAAACGACGGAATTTTTTCCGCTATTAACGTTATAGATGGATTCGCCGCCATAGCGTCCGTACACCACGCCGGCTCCCGCGTGATATTTAGAGTACCGTCGTTATGATGAAACCTTACCTCGTAACGGGTGGCCGTCCACAGCGGCGTTACGGTTATATTACCCGTAAGCCGGGTATCTTCGCTTATAGGCTCGCTGTTACTGTACCAAACGTTCTGCGCTGTAAAATTCTGCCTTTCCCCTACACCGGGGATAGAAACGCCCGCCTCGCTAAGAGTTTGCGGATACCGCACGGGGAAGGGGCCTTCTGTCTTTCCATTCCACCATTTAAACGCTATGTTGTATTCCGCGCCTTCCCACTTCGCGTAAACCGTAATGTCTTCAGTTACGGGAACCGTCGCCGTGAATATTGCTTCCCCCCCGTCTTCACCTTCACCGTTATAGTAGTACCAATTACTGCCTACACGGTTGTAATTATTTCTTGTAACAGACTGCCCGCCGACAGCAAATTTCGCCGTCTCGCCCGCTTTCACATACTCTATTCCTAAATCTTTTGGCTCTATATCCGGCTCGTTATGATCCTTGTACGTTACTATGTAAGAGCCTACCGGCCTGTTCTGCCACAAAGCCCATACCTTTACGTCTCCGATTACTTCCGTCTCTCCGGGTATAAAACGAAGCGGGTCAGCCGCCGCCGGCGCCACGCTTACTACGGGCCTCCGCTCGGTGAACCATCCCAAAAACCCGTAATTGTTATACTTCAAATCTTTGGTGTCAAAATCTACCGTATTAGGCCCGTTTTTGGAGTACGTAACCGTTCTTTCTTGCGGGACATCGTTACCGTTTATGTTCCCGCCGTTCAAGTTAAACGTAACGGTGTAGGTTTTGGGTGTCCAGTTGCCGTAAAGCGTCATATTATTAACCGTTACCGGCATATCCAACGTCCATTCCTTACCCATATTCACCGCGGGAGCGTCCCACCACGTATGGTCGTTTCCCACAATGTCGTAATGTTCCGGTTTGACCGTTATCTTCGGCAAGGATGCCAGAACCTGTTCGCCGGCCTCGTTAGGAACCGTTTGGCGGACAAACCCCTGAGCGCCTTCCGTAAAGTACGGAATAAAAGTTACAAGGAATGTTCCCATCCCGCGTTCCTGCCATCTGGCGTAAAGCGTCGTGCTTGTCGTGATTTTTGTGTTTTCCGTGAAGAGCTTGTCGCTGTCAATTTCCGTATCCGCGTCCGCGAGCATATACGGCGCGTTGCCGGATACCGCGTTTACCGCGACGCTTGGTTCTTCTTCGCTTTCACCGCTTTCTTCGCCTTCCACGCCTTCTTCACTTTCTCCGCCTTCTTCACTTTCTTCGCCGCTGTCATTGTCATTTTTTGTGATTTCCACCGGCGGCTTGTAAGGTTCCGTGTACCAGCCTAAAAACAACATTCCCGAACGCTGTAAAAATTTGGTGGGAAGATTCACCGTGCCGTCCGGATTAACGGCGGAAGCAAGAAACGCTATAAGTTCCGGATTCCTTTGGCCGCCTTTCCATAAGCCGCCCTGAGTGTCAAACTCAACGGTAATGTTTTCCATACCCGGAACGCTTCCGCCGCCTTTTTTGTTGCCTTTATCGCCCATTACAATTTCGTATAACGCATCCTCGGAGTCATCCTCGCAGGACGTTATACCAAACGATGCCAGCGTAAAAACACAAATAGCCGCAGTAAAAAACAATTTCGCTTGTTTTATTCGCTTCATTAGGAAACCTCCAAAAAACACATATACGGCTGTCTTAGGAAAACAGCCTTAATTCGTTAATTAATGAAAAAACATCAGACCTGTCCGACAACCCGGTTGGCTTACAAGTCTCGCGGTTTTTGACCCTTAAAAGTCTTCCGCTAAAACTATACAAAACCGCTCTTTTGGCGGAAAAGATTTTTATATACAAAGACCACCTTTTATCATAGGCATAAGGTATATCTTTGTCAATTATTTGTCAACGGGTTTGTCAAACCGTGTCAACGGGTTCAAGGCCGCCGCCGGTTTCGGATATGAAAAAATCTGTCAACCGTAACCATGTTCCCCAAACAGCTTTGTCCGCGAATTGGCGCGGGTTAATGCGGATTGAAAGGCCGTTTTCGTTGTAAGGGCGGGGCAGGAAAGCGGCTGGCCAATGGGACGGGGGGTAGCGGAATGACCTAGCCGTTGCGGAGGCCGAGCCGCATACTGGCGGCGAAGCGTAAATAGGCCTGTTATGCGACGTTTTTTTAGCCCCGTTTGACAATCGCCGTACGCCATGGATGGCGCACGGCGTTAAACAAAATATTTTATACCGTTTATTCGCAGTGGGGGTCTGCTCCCCACCGTCAACAAGTTAAGAAAACCGCCTGTCCATTGTTACCCAATTCAGCACTGAATCGTGGCTGAACTGTATGAAAAAGTATATATTTTGTCTGTATCTGCAATGAATACCAAAGCCCAATCCCCTTAACTTGTTGATAGTGCTTTCCCCCCTCCCCCGCTGATATAGTTACAACAAGTTTAGTACATTACCACTTTTCGGCTATGTCATCTTTTATTCCGGCTATTATTTGTTTGGTTGTCATAATCCGCATTATGCCGTAACACGGGCGCTTTTCTTAATCAATATGAAATCAAAATAAATGTCCTTGACATTCTGTAGTTTATAGTCTACTGTTTATATCGTGAAGGAAATATGCAAGACAAGCGAATTTGACAAATGACTTAAAAAATTAAAAGATTTGCAGGCCGTATCCCGTATTCTTACTAGAATCAAAAGGCTTGCCGAAGGTAATCCGGGAGATAATCGTTTTTTAGGCGAAATTTCAGAAATGCGTATTGA
>JAITDS010000057.1 GCA_031282435.1 Spirochaetaceae bacterium | reverse complement strand
TGTCTTTCAACAAGGGCTTTTGTAAGTTCAGGGTCAAGGAACGGCGTGTCGGCCCAAGCAAAGTAGCTAAGGTCAAATCCTTCGCCGGCGCGGGCAAGCGCTTCCAAAAAGACTTGGGTATTCCATTCCTTTTCGCGCCAAAGCGTTAGGCCTTCAATTCCGGCGGGAACAAGCGATTCGTCAAAATCTTCGCGCGCAAGGATAACGATTTTTATCACAAACGGAAATGCCGCCGTATTTTTGAGAGCAAGTGTAAAAGCGCTTCTGCCATTAAATATTTTTTCAAACGCTTCGTCGCGTATTGACCCGGCAAAAAGTATCGCGGCCGCGGTGTGTTCCCGTATCAGAGTATCCTTCACGACTGTCCCCGCATCTTGCTGTTCTTGGCGGAATTTGACCAGGCGGAGCGGCTTTGCGGGCTTGGCGAATTTGACGGGCAAACAAATTTTGGCCGGCGTAAACTGAAATTTATGGACATATTTATACTGATTTTGCGCGTTGTCATTATAAAAGTATCGGCTAAAATAATCCTAAACGTAAGAACGGCCCAACGCTGAAAGTTTGGTTTATACGCTTCGGGCGAATATATAAAATCCTTTACTTTCAAAAAATGTGCTGGTAGCATACTTAAATGACTTTATTTGAAAAACAAATTATTGATTGCTTCCTTGGCAAGTTTATGTTATCAAAAACTTCGTGGAATAAACAAATTAGTATTCTTACGCAAAAGATATACCCGGAATTTAACGCCGCGCCGCCGGACAAAAAGGCTTCTTTTTTAGAGGCTGCCAAAAAGTTGGAAAAGCGCGGAATTCTTAAGCTTTTATGGAAAAAACAAGGTAAAGATGAATCGCTTAAAAGTCTGATATGTGTTGATAAAGAAAAATTATTTAAGCTTTCCAGTAATACTTTTCCTAAAACAAAATTCAAAAAAATTAAGGTTGCCGAACAATCTTTAGATATGTTTGATGAATCGCATGATTATAAAAAACTTTTACGGTTTATAGTTGATAATTTAACTTTAAAAGAAATTGAGCGCGGTGTCGATGAAAAAGTAATTATAGATTTTGCTAAGCTTCTTAAAATATTGTATGACAATTCGCACGCGGAGCATAATTCTTTATTTTTGAATTCTCCTTACACAATTCTTAACGGCATAACTCCGCGGGCTTTGTCTATAAAGCTTTACAATGATACCGGGCGTCTTACGGCGGTTAAACGCATGGTTTCACGTGTATTAGTGCGGGCTAAAAAACAGGGGCTTTCCACTCCTGATTTTTCTTTTATTCCATCTTCGTTTCCTGAAACTTTAATTTCCGGCAGAATATCTATTCATTTTGAAAAAAATAAAATGCCGATGATAAATGTAACGGGGGGTGTCATAGGTCTTCCGCTTGAAACTATTAAGAACATAAAAAGTATTACTATCATGAAAGGCGTTAAAAAAATCGCGCATCCTTCCGTGTTGACGATAGAAAATAAAGAAACTTTCTTTGCGCTTGCGGCCTGTAAGAATTATTCGTGTTTATTATATACGGGGGGTTATCCAAACAGGGCGGTTAATACGCTTGTTCATATTCTTGTAAATGATGGTTTTGATTTTTTTCATGCCGGTGATGTTGATCCTGACGGCATTTTAATATTGCAGGATCTGAAAAAAATTGTAAATAAAATAACTCCCGTATGCATGGATGTGGATACTTTTAATAAGTATGAAAAACACGGGAAAAAATTAAAAAAATCAGCGCTGCATAATATTCGTTTAATTAGTGATGACGTACGCGCTATTAAAGGAATTTCGGATTTAATCAGGCTAATCGAAAGTACCGAACGGGGCATAGAGCAGGAGGTTATTGATTACTTTCATAGTCTATCCAAATTGATGTAGCGGACGAGCAGCGTAGTATGCCGGCGGGGCAGAAATATGTTTCCGTCTGTCCGTTCAATTTTACAACGGCTGTTTCGCCTTTCCGCCAGTCCGCGGCGGCCGCGAATGGCGATACGCCTATCCACGGGCCGTTTGCCGGTATGTTTATGTTATAGTTTGACCGTTTTTCACCGCTTATCCGGCGGCGGTCAAAGCCGGAAGATGCTGTTTTTGCCGCGATTTCTTTCCAGTTCGCAAGCCAAGGGTCGCGTAATACGTCTTCGGGCAGGTTGGCATTCGTAAAAAGCTCCCGAAAACGCGGCCAATTAAAATTGTAGGGCAGGCGCTTTTCGTTGTCATAAGCGGCTAGTTCCCAGAAGAAAACCGCGTCCACGCCGCCGTTCCATGACAGTTTTAATGTCCCGCCGGATGTATCAAGCGGAAATAACGCTCCGGCGGGTTTGATTATTCCGCGCCTGATGTTCTTTTCCGGCCAGTACGGCCATGCCGTTACCGGGGTGGTCCAGCCTTGTATTATTGTAATGACGGGCGTCTCGTTTCCGGCGGCGGTTTCCGCGCTGTTAATAACGCCGCCTTCTCCGACCCACTCTATATGCCATGATGCCTCGCCCAAGACCCCCCTCCATGTTTCCGGCAGGTTCGGGAGTTTTACGTGGTACTCTGTTTGGAGGGCGGCATCCTTCTCACAGGACGCGCACAAACACAACGCGGCGGCAATCGCCATTTTGGATAATAATTTTGTTGTTTTCATACCCTATATTAAGGCGCAACATCAATTTTTACTTGACCCGCCGGCGGCTTTTCTGCCTTGTCCTTTAGTAGAAATGCCGCTTGGCTCACGAGGGTCACAAAAGCTTTCTAAAGAGGGGCGCTGTTTCCATACCGGCGGCGCAAACCGCCCCTGCCGTTACGCGCCCCCCTCGCTTCATCCCGCGCCGCCCGCAAGCGGGCTTAGGCGGTATTCCGCTACCCCCCCAGACGGCCGCCGGCGGCTTTCCTGCCCTGCTCTTTACAAAAAAAGGGCGTTGGCTAACGGGAAATAATACGGCGTTTGTCAAATCCCTTAGAGCTAACCGTTTGACATCCTAAGTAAAATTTGATAGGTTTATGGCGTGGCGGGTTATTATTACTAGGAGCGGGTGTATTGTATTATGAATATAATGTTGCATCCAAAAGCCGCAAAGTATTTAGAGCGGCTGCCAGAGCCAAGTAAAGGAAAAATCAAAGATGCTTTACATGGAATTTCAAAAGAACCGCCGGAAGGCAATATAAGACCAATGACAGGGGAAAAGGGTAAATGGCGCGTACGTGTGTGAAATCATAGGGCGCTTTTCAGAATTGAAGAGGGTGTTATTTTTGTAACTCACATAGACTCGCGCGGGCAAGTTTACAAAAAAAAGAACAGGGGGAGATAATGACTGTAGGAATTTTAAGGAAAGAAATACAGGATTGTATAGCTTCTATGCCGGAACAAAGCCTCTATGCTTTAAAACCGCTTTTTTCTTTGCTGTCTAGGCCGCAATACATAGTAGAACCGGCTAGTTAAGAAGAGGCGGCAATGATTGATGATCGAATGAAAGATTATTATGCTAATCCGTCAAGTTTTGTTCCGCTTGAAAACACATAAAGTAAAAGAACGGCGCGGGGGATAATTAGAGTTGTTCGTAAACTTCAGTTTCCGCAAGCCAAGCATGGCGGCCATGCTTGGCTTGGCCAAGTTCCGCTTGAAAGACTTGGACGGCAACCAATCGGTTTGGCGAACAAGTCCATTGAAAGGCTGCCTTTTACGCCGCCGGGACTTGTAACAAATTTTGTGTAAACGGTAAATCATAAAGGGACTCTTGTCTTACCCGTAAATTATTTTAAATTGTTTGAAGCCCCCCCCCCCCCCGCATCCCGTATCGGCACTGTCCTTTTTTTCGAAATGTTTTTCAAGCCCGTAAATATTAATTTCATGACAGCCTCGTCATTCGGGAAGGACTGGCGGTGGCGGGCTGTTGGGCGTGAAACCGGCGTGGTTACCGCTTTTTGGTTTGGGACGAAGGCAGCATTCAACAATGAATTCTCTTGTACGATGTTTTATTCGCAACGGGGTCTGCTCCTCCGACCTTTAGGGCGGTTCGAGTTGGCAACGCCAAATAAAAAATGGTAATAGACGAGTTTGCGCCGCAAACCCCCGCAATTAAATAATTTCCTTACCCGATCGAAGCACGTAAATAATTTCAACGCCTACAAGATACCTCGCGGCAAACGCCGGTCTTCGACCTTAGGCGCGCTTGCCGCGAGGTGCTTCATTCGGCAGAAGTAAATGACTTTGCTCTGGGGGGGGGGGGGGGCTGCCGTGTTGTCCTCTCATTCCATGCCAAAGGCTATGCCTTTGGAACTGCCTTTCCCCTGTAGAGCGGGTGACGTAAGTCCGCAGGGTTGGAGCGAGGGGCGGCAATTTGCCGCAGACTCCCCTGCTTACCCCACTTTGCTTAATATTTTCATGGTAAATATAAGCGCGTCCGCCCAACGAAAGGCTTTAGGCATCCTCCGGCCCGGGGGCGTCTATCCACTCTGAAATTTCCTTTTTTGAAACATCCCATTTTACGCCGACTTCCCAGTCATTGATCTTGCAATACCGGCAAAAGGGTATCGGCTTGCATAGAAAATCCAATATTTCCCCTATATCCTTTGCCGCGTATATGTCGATATAATCAGTTTCCGCAGTCCGCAATATATCCCGGTGGAAGTATTCATTAAACCGCCCGGCGATTAAAGGCAGGCAGCAGGTGGCTAATTTCCCGTCTTTCAAAAAGATACAAAAATTGGCCACCACGCATAATTTAAAGTTTGCGTCAATATCCTGCCTGCCCTGAATGTCTTTGGGCAGCCTGCACCAGGTATGAACATTATGTATCTGCCTGCGAATCTTCAATTTTACCTTATGGCTTTTTGCCAGCTGCCGTATTTTACCGTGATCTATTTTTACCGGATAACTGGTAACTTTTACCGTGATCCGGTTGTCCCGGCAGCTTTCCCAAAAGCTATCCGGCATCTTTGTCAATAATAGGCCATTGGTAACGATATTGATCGTACCGTCCAAGTATTTTCTGGCTATTTCAAGCAATTCCGTAAGCCGGGGGTGCAGCAACGGCTCTCCACCCATCAGATCAACGTTTTCAATTTTTCTGTTCGTCAATTCTGACAGTCTGGCGAAATCCTTTTCAAAAGAATTGGTTTCAACATATTGTTCCCCGGCAAGCGGTGAAAAGTGATTGCATCCGGCGCAGTTCAGATTGCAGTGGGAGGTAATATCTGTTTCAAAGCGCAATAGTTTTCTGGGCTTTAATCTAAGACCGGCGGACATCCTTGCCCAGAAAAAGAGGGCGTTTTTATAGAATTTTTTTCCGGCGCGGTCTTTCGTCCGGCATGGGGGGGGGGGGGGGATTATAGATGAGCGTTGAGCGTCTGTCGTGTTCATGTTCGATTCTCCTTCGTGCTTGAGGGCCGCACCAAGTGGCTCGCGTATACGCGCCTTTGGGCGGCGTTCCAGCAGTTCGGTCTAATATATCGTTTATACTGTAAAAATGTCAACAGGGCGTACACAGGGCAGGGCATCGGCGTTTACTTTTTTACCGTGATGAAGGAGAAAAGGGGATATTCCGAAGGAATAAGTATGGACATAGGGAAACTGAAAGAAAAGCTGGAAATGGTAACAGACCCCCGGCGACAACGGGGAAATCTACGGCAT
>JAITDS010000052.1 GCA_031282435.1 Spirochaetaceae bacterium | reverse complement strand
CCGCCAGCGGAGCGGCCAGCCGCCAGCGGAGCGGCCAGCCGCCAGCGGAGCGGCCAGCCGCCAGCGGAGCGGCCAGCCGCCAGCGGAGCGGCCAGCCGCCAGCGGAGCGGCCAGCCGCTTTCCTCCTTTGCCTTCAGCAAGAAAAGGGGCGGTTGGCTCACGGGATATTGTAAAATATAAAGGGGGGCGCTGTTTCCGGCATGGCCTCGCAAACCGTCCCTGCTGTTATGCGCCCCCCTGTCTTCATCCCGCGCCGCCCGCAAGCGGGCTTAGGCGGTATTCCGCCACCCCCCACCTACCAGCCGCTTTCCTTCTTTGCCTTCAGCAAGAAAAGGGCGGTTGGCTCGCGGGATATTGGACAAGGACGTAAGCAAGCGATTGACGCTACAGGCCGTTATTTATGTGCCGTCTTAACAGTTTAAGAAAATCTTTTCGGCTTAGTTCCGTGCCGCCCATACCGGCAAGATGACCGGAGTATACTTGGCAGTCAATAAAAGCGATGCCGCCGGCAAACAGGGAGGCGGCGAGTGTTAAAAAAGCGCTTTTCGATGCGTTAGGCTTTTTTGAAAACATCGATTCGCCAAAAAACACGCTTCCAAGTTGTACGCCGTAACAGCCCCCTACAAGACTGCCGTCCTGCCACGCCTCGGCGGAATGGGCGCTGCCAATCCTGTGGAGTTCGTTATACGCCTCTATCATATCACCCGTTATCCAAGTGCCTTGCTGTCCCCGTCTGCTTACGGAAGCGCAGGCGCATATAACGGAGTAAAAATCGCGGTCAAAGCTGATTTCAAATAGTTTTTTCTTCAAAATTTTCCGCATAGATTCGGAAACATGAAGATTTTGCGGGAAAATTACAAAACGCGGGTCCGGGGACTGCCACAAGAGCGGATCGCCTTCATTAAACCAAGGGAAAATTCCTTGACTATAGGCGGAAATTAACATTCCGGGCGAAAGATTTCCGCCTATACACACAATATCACCTTCAACTTGCTCCGGATCGGGGAAGCGATACCGGAGATTTTTGTCTAAATAAGGAAAAGATGGGTCAGGGCCGCTCAAGCACCGCAAATTTGTACGCCCCGTCCGCCCAGTCAATCTCCGCCGAACCGCCGCCGGATAATTTTCCAAACAGAACTTCGTCTACAAAGAACGATTTTATCTTCTCCTCTATTAGTCTTCCCGCATTACGCGCGCCGGATTCTTTCGAGTAGGCTTCTTTCGCGAGGTTTTTTATGCACGCTTCGCTTACGCTTATCGTAACGTTTTTTTCGTCAAGCTGCCGCTTAAAAAGATCCAGTTCTTTTTCAATTATAGAAATCATCACGTTTTCCGACAGATGATTAAACCGCACAACAGCGTCAAGTCTTCCGCGGAATTCAGGGGTAAAAAGTTTTTCAACGGCATCGTTTACGGCGCTTTCCCGTCCTATCACACGCTCGCCAAAGCCAATCAGCGTCTTGCCTATGTCGCGCGCGCCGGCGTTGCTGGTCATAATCAGTATGGCATTGCGAAAATCCGCCTTGCGGCCATTGTTGTCGGTCAACGTGGCGTAATCCATTATTTGCAGCAGCAAGTTAAAAATATCGCTGTGCGCTTTTTCAATCTCGTCAAGAAGCAACACGCACCGCGGCTGTTTACGCACCGCGTCCGTTAGAAGTCCCCCTTCCTCGTAGCCGACATAACCGGGCGGCGAACCTATCAGGCGGGAAACCGTATGTTTTTCCTGATACTCGCTCATATCGAAGCGCAGCATGGGCGCTCCAAGCAGGTCCGCCAAAGAACGTGATAGTTCCGTCTTGCCTACTCCTGTGGGTCCGGCAAAAAGAAGGTTTGCTATCGGCTTCGTCGGACTGCGAAAACCCGCGCGGCTCTGTTTTACAGATTTTACAACAGTTTTTACCGCCTCGTCCTGTCCAAAAACCCGTGTTTTAAGGTTTTCCTCCAACAAACGAAGTTTATCACGCTCGTTTTCGCAGACGGTTTTTTCAGCAATCCGCGCAATTCGCGCTACAACGGTCTCGATTTGCGGTAAATCTATGGTTACCGGCTCGACGGTTTGCGCCGTTACGCCTGCCTGAGCGCCTGTTTCATTGCGTCCTTTTTCACGGAAAGACAGGGCGGCATCCTCAACAAATAAATCGCCGCCGTCATCAGTTTCAGAACAGCCGTAACCGCCATCGTCCGCCAAGGCCGCCTGAGCGCGGCGTATTTTGCCGCGCCTGCCGGATTCTTTTTCGATTTTACCCGCTTCCGCCGTTATTTCCGTCTTAGGCAGTTCATTCACAGTCTCTTTCCAAACGTTTATGCGGGCAAAAGCTCCCGCCTCGTCAATAACGTCAAGGGCCTTGTCCGGCAGTCTGCGCTCGGTAATGTACTGGGCGGAAAGGCTTACGGCGGCTTTTATCGCGTCGTCCGTGTAAGTTACTTTGTGGTAATCTTCATACCTTGTTTTTACACCTTGCAGAATTTTAACCGCATCCGCCTCGACCGGTTCATCAATGTCAATTTTTTGGAAACGGCGCGAAAGTGCGCGGTCTTTTTCAATATGTTTATTGTATTCTTCGTGCGTTGTGGAACCGATACACCGTAACCTGCCTCCCGCGAGGGCGGGTTTAAGCAAATTAGAGGCATCCATAGCCCCGCCGGAAGCCGCGCCCGCGCCTACCACCATGTGAATTTCGTCTATAAACAGGATAGCGCGGTCTTTTTTTAGGATTTCATCAATGACGGACTTTAGGCGCGCCTCAAAATCGCCGCGGTAACGTGTTCCGGCAATTAACGCCCCCATATCAAGGGAGTAGAGTCCGCATTTTTGCAACGGCGGCGGCACTTTTCCGGCGGCGATAAGTTGAGCGAGTCCTTCGGTAACGGCGGTCTTGCCTACGCCGGAATCGCCTACATGGACGGGATTGTTTTTCGTCCTGCGGCATAGCACCTGAACGGTTCGTTCTATCTCGTCAACCCGCCCTATTACCGGGTCAAGCCGCCCTTCACGGGCAAGGGCGGTAAGGTCCGTAGTAAAGCGTTCCAGATTGCTCCTTTTTTGAGACTTTTGACGTGTTTCTTCTTCCGCTTCCACCGTTCCAAATCCGTTGCCGGGTATGTCGCTTCTGATAAAGCTCAACTCGGACATACCGTCATTCTCAAGCCCGTGCGAGAGTGTTTTTAACAGTTCAAAGCGTTTTACGCCGGATTTCCTTAGATAATATCCGCAAAAATTCTGCTCTTCGTCGTATAACGAGACTAAAATATCGGCTACGTCAAGAATTTCGCGCTGTGACGAGCGGCTTTGCAGTACCGCCCGCTCCAATACACTGTGAAACCCGACTGTCTGGGTAGGCTCTTTGTCGTTTACGGGTATTTTTTCTTCCAGAAAACTTTCCATGCCGGTTTTTAGCTGCGTTACATCCGCGCCGCAGGCGTTCAACACAACCCTGACTTCTTCAACGTCCAGCGCCGCATATAGTATATGCTCAGGCGTTAGATACTCATGCCGCCGCAGCCGGGCCTCCGCGTACGCGGCGTTTATTATGGCTTGGGCGTGTCTGCTAATTCTCATAAGCACTCCAAAAATTCTTTCATTACAGGTGTCCTAAAAGGCTAGGCCGGTTCAAGTACGCATCGCAGAGGAAAACCGTTTTGCTCCGCCAACGTGTGAACCTGAGACGCTTTCGTAAGCGCAATATCATGGGTGTACGTTCCTACAACGCCGCGTCCTTTACGATGTACGTCCATCATAATGCGTTCCGCTTCCGTCTCGTTTTTATGAAAAATCAGTACTAGTACGTCTACCACAAAATCCATTGTGGTGTAGTTGTCGTTCAGCAGTACGATTTTTACATCTTCCGGTTTTTTTAGTTTCTCCGTCTTTTTAACGGCAAAATGAACTGATGCTCCCATAATGTTTAATTCATTATACAGCCTGCCCTCCGCTATTTCCACCCACCCGCCAGCGGGTTTAATGTCCGCTACGCGGTAGCATACCCAAAGCGGGTTTCGCTCCGTGCTTTCGGGGCCGAAAAGGGCGCTTGGCATACGCGGCTGTAGTCTGCGGTCTATCTTGCCAGTGGCTTTCACTCCATTGCGTTCAGCAAGAAAAGGGCGCTTGGCTTCCGAAGTCTGCGAAATCAGTGTCATTCACGAACATTAAAAGGGGGGCGCTGTTTCCGGCACGGCGGCGCAAACCGCCCCTGCCGTTACGCGCCCCCCTGTCTTCATCCCGCGCCGCCCGCAAGCGGGCTTAGGCGGTATTCCGCCACCCCCCACCCGCTAGCCGGCCACCACTGGCTTTCCTCCTTTGCGTTCAGCAAGAAAAAGGCGTTGGCTTCCGAAGTCTGCCAGCCGCCTTCCCGTACCGCTCAATGTTTTCCCGGCCCTGAGCCGTTGCTATGACTGCCAGAATGGTAATGACTATAAGCTCATATAAGGGATACGGATTGTTTCGCTCTATCCGGGGAGCATGTATGACGGAGAAACAGGTCATTACGGGCATCAGGTGTTGTTGTCCCGTCTTTCACCTCCAAAAACCATGCCAAGTATATCACTGTTCCCTTAGTTTTTATATGCGCTCGCCCTGGACAGTTCCCTTGACATCCGGCGGATTTTACGCCTATTCTATTATCTATCATGCGGATAAAAAAAGCTTACACGCTGCATAACGGCGCGGCCTTTCACGGCGGCGCGGACATCTGTGATGCCTCATCCCCCCCCCCCCCTCATCTATCACTACCGCGTAAGCTTAATTCTAAAATTATTTAATCACGCTCGTTCACCGTTTAAAACATCTTTGTTACGGCATATTTACAGGATTCTCATTATATTAGCGCTCAAAGGAGAGAAACGCGCCCGCGCTTCTCTACCTCAGGCGTCTTATCCCTTTTTAAGAGGTACAAATGAAACAGAAAAAAAACTTTATCAGGTTTTTGGCGGCGGCTTCCGGCCTTCTACTGCTGGCGGCATTTACAATTACGGCCTGCGGTGAAG
>JAITDS010000029.1 GCA_031282435.1 Spirochaetaceae bacterium | reverse complement strand
AGGAACTGGAGTTTACAGCCGAAACGCCTGTAACAGGTGACATTACCGTTTACGCGAAGTGGACGGGTGAACACTACACGGTAACGTTTAAATGGTGGGCAGGAGAAACAAAGGAAGTTCAACTGGTATACCCGCAAACGCTTTCCAGTAGCGAGATCCCCCAAGTGGGGACGCGGACTCATTACACGGCATCGGACAATCTTTGGTATTATACCAATGGGACGTATCGTACGCCTCTTAGCGAAGAAACGGTTATTACGGGGAATATAACCGCTACACCGAATTGGGTGGGGAACTCTTACACTGTAACGTTTAACAACAATGACGGTCAAAGCAACGACCCAACGCGCGTCAACGCGAAATACCCGAACGACTCGCCGGAAGCAAATCCTATGGTACGGTTAAGCCCCAATGAAATCCCTACGGTGTCGTGGGAAAATTATATATTTGACGGGTGGCTTTACGACGACGGCTCGCAAACGTTTAGCACGGACACAGTGATTAACAGCGACATGGACGTATACGCCTACTGGATGGGTTTAAACGCGGCTGTTGTAAAATACGGCGCTCTTTCTAACAATACGATAACGGACAGAAGCATGGATGCCGTGAACAAAACTTACTCTATTACTCTTAAAGTTCCAAGTTTTGTTACGCTTGGCACCGACACTGTTTCTGCTGTAGTAACGCCTACAAGCAACGGTGGGAGCATTAGTTCGACAACAAAAACGGTAACCTCTACCGCCGCTAACAGCTTTAACGTAACATCTCCTGTTACAGGTAAATCATACACTTACAAGGTAACGGTTGATAAGAAGACCGACAGCGATACCAAAATAGCCGAAGGCGGAGAGATTACATACCCGTCCAGCGGTTCCGGCGCAAACAAGACATGGGACGAGGTACACACGTTTAATTACAGCAGCGGGAGCGGGGATCAAACGTCGTATACCTTCAAAATCACAAGACGGCCTACTGATTTGACTGGCAAGGTTCTTATAGTAGCCGGCGGTGGCGGAGGCGGCGGCATGGGAAATAATGATGGCGGCGGAGGCGGAGGCGCGGGCGGCGTACTGTACACGAAATCAGAGATTGATATGCCGGCGCTGAATACCGTTGTTACGGTAAAAGTCGGCAACGGCGGCGCGGGCGGTTCCGGAAGCGGCAACGGTAGCAGGGGTTTAGATGGCAAGGCTTCTTCATTTGGCAGTGTTACCGCCGCAGGAGGCGGAGGCGGCGGAGGCGGCAATAGCAGCGGTAACGGACCGGGCAATAACGGAGGTTCCGGTGGCGGCGGCGGCGCTGGCAGTGGTGAGACTACATACTCAGGTGGAAGCACTTCCGGCTCGACGAATTCCGCCGATTACACACCATACGGTAATGACGGCGGCTATAGCGATGCGGGTGTAGGAGGCGGCGGCGGCGGCGGCGCGGGTTCTCACGGCATCAATGCCGGCGGCGATAACGGCAAGAGCGATGGCAGCGATAAAGGCCATGGCGGCAATGGTATATCGTTTACTGATATATCCGGCAGCGACGTTTATGCAAAAGGCGGCGGGGGCGGACACATGGTATCAACGCAAACAAACAATTACGGGGACGGCGGCTTAGGCGGCTCAAGCGGCAACGGCAACGCGGGCAAAGCCGGCATTGTGATAGTCCGCATAACGCTCAGCGAATAGCGTAAAATCAAAAACGCTTTCACTCTTAACGGTATTGGAGTATTGGGTTTGCGCTCCGCGCAAACCCGGAAAAATCAAAAACGCTTAAAGCGTTTTTGACTAAGCAAGCGCGTCCGCGCTTGCGACGCGCAACGGGATTGTAGGGGTTTGCGCGCAGCGCAAAGACGCGGCGCCCCGCAGGGGCGAAGCGGCCATGCCCCGAAAAGCCCGGTTTTTGCCTGCCGGAGGCAGGCAAAAATGCGCCCAAATTCTGATCACCGGAATCCAGATATATTTCTCATAAGCCAGCGCCCTTTTCTTGTAAACGGCAAATGAGGAAACTCGCCGGCGAGTCGACGAGGAATACAGCCGCGTATGCCAACGCCATTTTCGGACCCGAAAGCACGGAGTGAAACCCGCTTTGGGTATGCTACCGCGTAGCGGACTTTAAACCCACTGGTGGGCTGGTGGGGGCGGGCGGAATTCCCTGAAAACGGATGCGCGGAGAGCTGTAATTAATCCGCGAATTGCAGTATCGCGCTTTCTATGAATAATAATATGCGGTCCCTTAAAAAGTCAGGACTGTTTTCTAAAAGATAGCTCTTCCAAAGATTGGTAAAATCAGCGGCGTTTTTTTTGGAGAGCGGGAGTTTTTGACCTATCAGACTTGTTTCACAGTTTCTATTGCGAAGAATTACCGACCCTGAAAACACAACGCGGACATCTGAAAGTATGTTGTTTTGTATGCGGGCAAGGAAAACTATAACGCCGCTTTCGCCTTTTCCTGAAGCAACCGCGTCAAAATACCTGCATAAAGTAAAATCCCACTGTTCCAGCGGTATTCTTATGCGGTATAAGATTTCATGCGGATAAAAGACGCTCATTTTATCAGTTCCGGTAAGACTGTTTATGCTTATCCAGCGTGACTGTGTGTTTAGCCGCAGTTCGCATCTCACGCCAAGCGCTATCAGCGCCGCCGCAAGCGGTTCGTAACCTCGCGTCTGACAGATAATATCGCCGATAAGCGCCGCGTTTCGTAAAATGCCGGAGTATAAAAAGGCCAATGTCTGCCTTATTGCATCGGGCAGAATTTTCCCAAGCCTAAAAATCTGATTCAGAGTTACCATAGAACCAATATCTATATACCGTTCCGTGCGGGCTATAACGTGAAGTTCCGCGATGTGGCCGGCGTTGATTATAATTTCCGGCAGTAAAAGCGCCCGGTTATGCTGCCGGCGAATCTGGTACGCGCCGCCCGCGAAAATGTTGGCGGAGGAAAAACGGTCTAATGTGTTAAACAATTCCTGCAAACTGGTTGGAAAAAAAATCTGATTAACTATTCTTTTCACGAAGTCTCCTTTGGCGTATTTCAGCCGCCGTAATTACAGCGTCAATAAGGTTTTCTCCGAGCGTACAACGGCACCTTATACTGTCAAAGGCCAATAGAATGTCGTCCCTCGGCGGCAGTTCTTTTTCTTTAAGCAATGTTTCGGTAACAAGTATTTTAGCCGGGTTGCAGTAGCCGCAACTTTCTACATCATGGAGGTTAAAGCCCCGCTCAATGTCGGAATATTTTTTTGTAAAAGAAAAGCCTTCAATGGTGGTGATTTTGCCGCCGCGTATACGAAATGCCGGTATCAGGCAGGCCGGACTCACCGAGCCGTTGAATATGACTGTACACGCGCCGCAGAGTCCGCCGAAACAGCCGCATTTACTGCCGGTCAAACCAAAATCGTTGCGTAATATATCAATAAGCCGCCGGTTCGGTTCGGTATTTATTGTAATATTTTCATCGTTCAGTATGAAAGATAAAGTCATTCCTCGTTTTCTCCAGACAATAATTGTTTTTGAAGCAGTTCCCAAATGTCGCGGGAGAATACCGGTATCGATTCAAAATGATGATCACAGGCTTGTGTGAGCGCCTGCAAGTAGGCTGCCGGAATGACGCAGTACGGTAATCCGCTTATTACTTCCGGATATTCTTCTTTGCTGCCGCGTTCAGAAAGAAAGATGTTTATGCGCGGTATGGCGGACGGCGGCGGAATACGGTAGTTAAAATAAGCGGATTCATCAATTTGACCGTCTTTGTATTCCAGTTTTTCAAAGGCCGTCCAGCCCAACGCGCAAATAATGTTTTGCAGCAGTTTACGGCGCATGGCCTGCTTGTCGTCAAGCCTGCCTGTGCATACGGACATCCATACGCCGCGTATTTTTGCGGAAAAATCAACCTTGTCAATTTCAAGCTCGACAATCGAGGCGGCAAGCGGCGGCGAATTTGACGGCGTTTCATAATCCGGCGGGATTTTATTGCTCAAAACCGGTCTTTTACCCGTGTACAATACGGTTGTAATGCCTATTCCGCGCATCGAAAGCATCTTTTCGCGCGCGGTTTTCCCGCGTCTGCGTAAAAGTTCATACACCGCCCGTTTACGTTTGTAATCGCTGTGCGTTATCAGGTTTTCGCTTAGTTTTATAATCTCGTCCGCCGGTATTTTTTTTTCGTTGTAGTGCGCCGCACGCCATTCTTCGCCGCCAATTCCTAATGCGTCCGCGATTTTCGCGGCGTGTCGTTCCAGCGCAAACGCGCCAAGCGCCGCCCCGAAGCCGGCGAAAGGGCAGGCGGGCGGCAGATTTGCCAATACCGCCTCCGCGCTAAGTTTAATGTGTCCCAACTTGTAGTACCCCGCCGCCGCCTTTGATATGTTATCCAGCATTTCATGTTCAAAAAAACCTCCCGCCCCAAAAGAGGCGCGGATTTTGATTTCCGTTTCACAAGGCTCCCCGTTTGGGCCTAGTTTTGTCGAAAATTCTATCATGGTTTCGGGGCGTTTAGGCGAAAAACGAAAATCTTCCTCGCGGGTTAAAATCAATTTAACAGGCTTTTTTGTAATGAAAGCGGCCAGCGCCGCGTGAACGGCAATCAGAGACGGATACCAAATTTTGCCGTCAAGGTGAAGTCCCAGTTCCGCCGTTTCCAGCGAAACGGCTTCCGGCGGCATCGCGAGAGCCGCCGCGACGCTCTGTGTTACGTGTTCCGGCCACTGGGTAGCGGTATGCACCTTGATTCCTTCGTCAACCAGAACCGCAAGCGCCCCGTGCGGTTCGCTGTACCAGTGTTCTTGAATTCCGGTTCTGTAAGAACCCGTAACAATGTCCGGTTCCGGGGGGGCGTCAGCGGCGCCGTTGTCCACCGAAGCCCCGTCTATTGCGGCGGCAGCTTCCTCCGGTTTTAATTTGACCGCCATGTCCGCCTGTTTTTCCTTAGGCGTAGCGGTGTTTTTAACTGATGCGTCAAAGTCCAGCATAATCTGCGCCGTTATTTCCGCGGTTGTATCGTCAATGGTAAATACGGGTTGATTTTGGAGGTCTTCTGTTTCAATTACTATTTGGCCGGCGAGTTCTTCAAGTTTTAATATATCCGGCCCCACGATGATCGCGACAGGCTCTCCAATATAATGGAGTTCGTCATCCGCAAGCGCGGGAATAGAGCTGCCGAAAAGTTGTTTACTGCCCGGTATGTCCTCGGCGCGTATCAGCCTGTACCCGGCTTCCAGCGGGGGGCAGTTAATCTCTTTTATCCTGCGCCGCGCCGTCTGCGAGCGGATTGTTAAGGCATAATACTGGTTTTTTAGGTTTATATCATCGACAAACAAGGAAACCTCTCTTGTATCACTCTTTATACCAATTTGAAGACAGACTCAATAACCCTGTCAATCTGTTCTTGCGTCATTCCGGGCCAAACGGGTAGCGAAATTACGCGGTTATATGCGTCTTCCGCTTGCGGGAAGTCTCCTTTCTTTAGTTTGTAACGGTTTTTATAGTACGGCATGGTGTGCAGTGGAATAAAATGCACGGAAACGCCTATGCCTAGTTCCTTGAGTTTAACAATACATTCATCGCGCGATACCCGTCTGATGAGTGAAGGGTTAAGGCGCAGCGGGTACAGGTGCCGCGAATCGCCTGCCGAGCCGGGCGGTATAGCGCAAAAATCTTTGTCTGAAAAAGCGGTATCGTAACAGGATGCTATAAATTTACGTTTGGCTAGTAAATCACCGGCGCGTTTCAACTGAACGCGGCCTATGGCGGCAAGTATGTCGGGGAGGTTGTATTTGTATCCGACCTCCGTCACTTCGTAATACCATGAAGCGCCGCCGCTTGTGTACCGGTTCCAGACGGCGCGGTCTATGCCGTGGCAGCGCATGAGCGAAACTCTTTTTATAAGTTCCTGGTCGGCGCTTACTACCATTCCGCCTTCGGCTGTCGTGAGCGTCTTTGTCGCGTAAAATGAAAAAACTCCAGCGTCTCCAAGTGTGCCGGCAGGTTCGCCGTTCTTATTGTAAGCGGGGAACGCATGGGCGGCATCTTCGATTACTCGTATTCCATAACGGCGGGCTATCTCGTTTACGGCTGTCATATCACAGCAAAGTCCGCCGAAATGTACCGGAATAACAACGCGCGCCCTTCCGGACGGGCCGCCGGATTCATAGGCGGTTTTTCCTTCGCTTAAACGCCGCGCTGTTTTTTCAAATTGTTCTATGTCAAGCAGGAAAGAATCGGGAGCGCAGTCAATAAACGCGACTTCCGCTCCAAGATACAGGGCGGTTTCGGCGCTTGACGCGAATGTATAGCTTGGAACGAGCGCGACATCTCCGGCGCGCAGTCCGCAGGCTTCGAGTGCCAGATGAAGGCCGCTTGTCGCGCTGTTTACCGCGGCGGCTTTTACCGGTCTCCCGGCGGTCTGGTTTAGACACGCCGCAAACTCGTCCTCAAACGAAAGCGCTTCCGATGCGGTGGTAAGCCAGCCTGAACGCAGTACCCGCAACACCGCGTCCTCCTCTTCTTTGCCGATAAACGGACGCGCAAACGGAACAGGTATGGAATGGCCGCCGCCGGATTTTTTATACATTTGCTGTATATATTAGATTATCATATCAACCCTGACCACCCCCGCCCACTAGCCCGCCAGCGGGTTTTAAGTCCGCTACGCGGCAGCATACCCAAAGCGGGTTTCGCTCAGTGCCTTAGAGTCTGAAAAAAGCGGTGGCATACGCTACTGTCCGCCCCCGCCACCAGCCTGCCAACCGCTTTCCGCCTTGCCTTTAGTTTGAAAACGGCCTTTAACTAACGGGAAATACGCTTAAATTCGATAATCAGAATTCGGGCGCATCGCCGCCATGCGGCGACCGGGCTATCCGCTCTCATGAAAACGCAAGCGTTTTCATACCGCTTCTATCCCTTGCGCATCGCAAGCGCTTACGCGCTTGCTTAGTTGGTGGTGTTCTAGAATTACTGGAACAAACATACCCTTCCAAAAAACCAGACGT
The DNA here is from genome assembly GCA_031282435.1 of Spirochaetaceae bacterium. Classification (GTDB taxonomy): domain Bacteria; phylum Spirochaetota; class Spirochaetia; order Treponematales; family Breznakiellaceae; genus JAIRMY01. The sequence goes on along the minus strand of JAITDS010000029.1, from coordinate 4,128 downwards.
TTATAGCAAGGGCGACAACTATTTTACGCGTCTGTTCTGTTTTTGAAAAACGCAACCCTTTCCTCACTAGCCGCGCGCTCCATGTACGCGGGGACAGATGTTTCCTTTCAATCTTTTGCGTGTTTTTCTTCGTAACCGTCAGAACACCCGGTGAAAAACGCTCGTGATACGCATAGTTGCCATTGGTATAGACCTTCCATATCTTAAGCGGTTTAAGCAATTCCAACAGCTTGTCAAGATTCTTATGTCCCCTTGTCCCAAACCAAAAAGCGATAACTACGCCGGTTTCATGCCCGGCAGCCCGCCACAGCCGGATTTGATGCCCTTTATCGTGATAATAACTCCGCATTTCATCCGTTTCTATGCGGACAGTGATGTTTTTGCGGGATTCTACATACCCTTTATTCGCAGTGGGGTCTAATACCCCGCCCTTTAGGGCGGTTCGAGCTGGCAACGCCAAATAAAAAATGGTATTAGACCCCACAGTTCAATAATTTCCTTACAGAACGAACCACGTAAATAATTTCAACGCCTACAAGATACCTCGCCGCGCAAGCGCGCACTTGCCGCGAGGTGGTTCATTCACGTAATCTATCTGTTTCTCTTTTTTTTAATTCTTTTATGACGGTATCGGTGCTTACCCCTAATTCCCTTGCTGTTGCCCGTATTCCTGCCCCGTCAGCCGCCCGTTTGATTACGGCTTTCTTTACGTCAGGTTTGCAGCACATTACCGTTGAAAATAACTGCTTGGCTTTTATTATAGCGCAAGGGATAGAAGCGGTATGAAAACGCTTGCGTTTTCATAAGAGCGGATAGCCCGGTCGCCGCATAGCGGCGATGCGCCCCAATGAATTCGGCTTTGCGATGCTATATCCCGTTTGGGCGGCTATTCCAGCGGCGGGAAGTACCCTACCGCGTCACGGCCGGAGCGTTCCAGCAGGTATACTTCCGCTTCGACCGGAAGAAACGCTCTGCCAAAATTTGTTGAAAGCGCGGACGTATACCTTAAAATGTAACAGCCGGACGGCTCCGAGACGAGTTTTTTGATGAGCGGCGCTATTCCTTCGGGCTGGTACAAGCGGATTATCGAACCGCCCGTCTCGTTGCAAAGGTAGCGGATTTCCCCGCTTACGGGCGCCGGATTTTCACCGGCAAGTATCGTATGAAAAACGATGCCGTTGTTCGCCATATAAGCGGCCAATTCGTTCAGGCTGTACTGCTCAAATGTTAGCTCGCCCAGTCCTCTGCCGGAGCTGATAAATATTATGGCGCGTTTAGGCGACATGGAAAGTAAATCCGTAGCGGCAAGGCGCAGTCCTAAGTCAAAGCGCCAGCGTGGAGTGTACGCCGCCGCCGCTGCCGCCGGCTGAGCCGCCGCCGCAAGATTATTGCCGCTAAAACGTTCACGTACCGGCTGTTCGCCCGCTGAAATAATCGAGACTACGTTTCCGGTTCCTTCCATAGCGGTATTTATGTCCCTTAGAGCGGCGGCAAACGTATCCCTCATATTGGCCGTCCATGTTGAGCGTTCCAAAAGTATTGTTATATCGGCGCTTGTGGCGGCGTTCCCAGCCGCGATAAATGTTTGATTTTGAACGGGAGCGCCCATTTCACTTATAAAAAAATTGCCTTCGGCAAGTCCGACAATGGGGTTACGGCGGTTGTCTTCAACTCGTAATTCAACGGTAAGTTCCGGAAAATCCTCGCTTATGACGCGGTCTATTGAGACAAAGAAGCCGGACGCTACGTCGTCCACCGGGGCAAGCACGGTTACTTCGTCCGAATTAAAATCGGCGGCCACAAGAGCGCCGTTAGCGTCGACGGAGCCGTCAATAAAACGAATTCGTGAGCTTCCAACGGCGTACAGGACGCGCGTAACGCCGGTATCCGGGTTTATTATCAGTAATCGTTTTGTGTCTACGACAAGCAGGCTGCCGTCGCTTAAAAACCGGAGGTTTTCGGGATATTCAAGCTCGCCTGACCTTAAAACTCCAAGATATAAGCCGTCCGAATCAAAGGTATATATGCATTTTGCTATGCTGTCGGCGACATAAACGATGCCTCCGCGCGCGGCGATACCGGCAGGCGCTAAAAATCCGGTAAATTCGGCGCTTTTTACGCCAAACATATTTATAAACGCGCCGTCCGGGTCGAATTTTGAAACGCGGCGGTTGCCGAACTCGACAACGTACAGGTATCCTTCGTCATCAATGGTAAGGGACGCGGGTCCGCTTAATTGTCCGGAATTTATTCCTTTTGAACCTATATGGGCAAGCCATTTTCCATCGGGGGACAAAATGCTGACTCTGCCGCCGCGGAATTCGGATATGTATATTCTGTCGTCAAGACCCCGCGCTAGGGCAAAGGGTCTGTCAAAGCCAACGAGTGGCCCGCGTTCACGGGAACGAACAATGCCGTTCACGTCAAGGCGGACTATCTCGTTACTGCCGTATGCCGCGACCCATAGCGACCCGTCGTTTTCCGGCAGTACGGAAGACGGCTGGCTGAAGCTGACCACGTCATCCACACTGCCGGGGAAGCGGCCTATTTCAACGTATCGTGTAGAATCATTGGCGTAAGGGAAAAAACTTCGGCGCGAACCTACGCGCTCAATCCAACTGTTTATGAGTACCGTGTCCGGCGATGAGGGGCCGTATATTGCCGCCGCGCTTTGCCATTGACGCAGGGCTATATTTTCCATGCCTGAGCGGTAATATGCGCGTCCAAGCCAATTCAGTATGCGTTCTTTGTTCAGCCAATCCACTATGAGTCTTTCGCCCACTCTCCACGACAAGGCCTGCTCAAACGCGAAAATCGCTTCGTTAAAAGAATTACGGTTGTACGCTTCAACGCCTATTCTGAACGATTCGGCGGCGTGGAGCGCGTCAATATCGCTGCTAAATATTACGGCGCTGTCATCCTGCGCTAAAACGCCCGCGTGCGGGAGCAATATGGCGATAAGCACAAAAAAAAACGAAGGGCGGTATAAGCGCTTCATCTACCGCTATGAAGCCTCATCGACTAACGCTTTCATGTGTAAGCTAATATCTTTCTGGCGTGGTGCCAGATCAAGGGCGCGGCGTAGCAAACGCCGGGCTTCGCCGATTTCTCCGGTTTTATAATATGCCCAGCCAAGCGAATCCAAATAAGCGGCGCTCTGCGGGCGTTTTTCTACGGCTCGTTTGCATAAATCAAGTCCGCGCGATACGTCTTTACCGCTTTCTACAAGCAAAAAGCCAAGTCCGTTCATTGCCGTAGCGTTATTTGGGTCAATGCCAAGAGCCGTTTCATACATTTGCACCGCACGCTCGTCGTTTTTTTGCATCCAAGAGACATATCCAAGCATGGTATAAATTTGGACGGATTTAAAACCGCTTTTTATAAGGTGTTCAAGCTCAATTTCGGCCATCCGCGCCCGTCTTGTCATCATGTAAATATAGGCGAGCGTAAGGCGGCACTGGCATGAACGCAACGCGCCAAGGTCGCCGGTAACCGCCTGCTCCAAATAAACTGCCGCCTCTTTATACTGTTCCAATTTTGCGTAGCAAAGTCCAAAGTAATAGGCAAGCTCTGTTTTTTGCTCCGTTGTAAATTCTGAAACATCTACGTCTTGAAAAGCTTGCAACGCCGAATTCCAGCGTTTTGTATTGTATAAGCGTATCGCTTCTTCAAATGTTGTCGCCATAAGGCTCCTCTTAATTCAAAGAACGGTTCAAACTAATTTTGGCCCGTTTTAAGCAAAATAATATTTTTGCCTCGCGTCTTGCGAGAGAGGGGACTTGAACCCCTAAACCTTGCGGCACCAGATCCTAAGTCTGGCGTGTCTGCCAATTTCACCACTCTCGCTTTTCCGGTAACCGTTTACGCCGCCGCTTAAAAACAATTAATATTTCTAAGCGGGAAACGGGAGTCGGACCCGCGACATCCACCTTGGCAAGGTGGCGCTCTACCACTGAGCTATTCCCGCATACTTTTTAATGGTTACATGATAAAAAGGTATTGTCAAGGCGGCTGTCCGTTCTCATAACAAATAGGACAGTTACGGGATGTGAATGTGTAAGCCCGGAGTAGAGGAAAATTCGGCGGGGGTCAAGAAACCGAGAGCGGCGTGAGGTCTGTAGAAATGGT
>JAITDS010000201.1 GCA_031282435.1 Spirochaetaceae bacterium | reverse complement strand
CAAAGGCTTCCATATCCTCGAAATCCTCTCCGTCACATACCAGCGTTGCCAGTCCGATAACCAGAATAGATTCCAAATTATGCCGTAGATTTCCCCATTGTCGCCGGGGGTCTGTTACCATTTCCAGCTTTTCTTTCAGTTTCCCTATATCCATACTTATTCCTTCGGAATATCCCCTTTTCTCCTTCATCACGGTAATAAAGTAAATGCAGAAGCCCTGTGGCTTGCGGAAACTTGAGGTTTCCGAACAATTCTATTACTCTAGAATAGGATGCAAATGATACCAAAAATAATACATTACTGCTGGTTGTCCGGTGACCCGGTACCGGAAGATTACAAACGCTGCATGGAGACATGGAAGCTGAAACTGCCGGATTATGAGTTTATTCTGTGGGATACAGGGCGTTTTGATATAAACAGTGTTCTTTGGGTTAAGCAGGCGTTTGAAGTAACTATGTATGCGTGCGCCTCTGATTATATTCGTTTATATGCCGTGTATACGCATGGCGGTATATATCTTGATATGGACATGGAAGTTATTAAACGATTTGACGAGCTTTTAAATTCCGGTTTGATGCTTGCTTACGAGAACCATATAAGCAGAAATGTCGAGGCCGGATGCTTTGGGGCGGAAAAAGGGCATCCTTATATAAAAAAATGTATGGAATATTTTGAAGGCAGGTCGTTTTTTGACCCTTCCTTATTACAAAGAATATTAGCGATGCCTAAAGCAGAACGTCATAAATTTATAAATCCTATGATTTTGCCGGAAGTTATGAGGAACGCCGCCGGTAATTTCTTTAAAAAAGATGAATTCCATTTTTATCCGTGCGATTATTTTACCGCAAAAAATATTGTAACCGGAAAAATTCAGAACACGGAAAATACTTTTACAATTCACCATTTTGCTACGCAGTACCATTCGGAAGAATGGTGTAAAAATAGAGGCGCGGAGCAGAATATATACGCATTTTGGGGCGAGAAGGCAATACTATCAAAGATACTTATTCATTTACGGAGAGCGGCGCGGCGCGTTAAACGACAGGGGATTTTTACCGCTGCGCATTACTATATTGACAGATACATACTGCGTAAGAGAGAAGCGGATGATGTTGATTAGAGTTGTTCAAAAACTTCGGTTTTTGCAAATCAAGCATGACTTGGCCAACAACTGCTAAAAACTTGTTCGATAAGCAACCGGGTTATTGAACAAGTCCATTAAATTAAAGCGGCTATTGAACTTGTTTGCCAACCTGCTGGTTGAAAGTTCTTGCAAAATGCGCGGCGCTTTGTTTTGTGTTCAGCCTTTTTTAAGTAGGCGATATTTAAGGAGATAATATGTTAAAAATGTTAAAACTATTGCGAAAAAACTGTTTAACCCCTTACTCGAAAAACAGAGAATAATTATGGATAGTCTGGATGTTCTACGTGAGTATATCTGCGAGCAAGAAATTGAGAAAAATATGAATATGACCTTTGAAAATATTTATATGGTGGTAATGTCATGAACTTATTATTATAAATGAGGATATACTAGACTGGAAAGTTTACGAGGGAGAAGGTATGGTAACAGTGGTATTAAAATGCCCGTTTTGCGGAAGTTATGTTTGCTCCAATAATAATCCGGCATTACCGAAAATGGACATGGACAAAGAACCGGACTGAGAATGTCTTAAAACATTTTTTATCCACAAATACCCCCTACACTCCCGCAAGCGGGCTGAATATTGAAAATTATCCGAAAAGTAATCAACCATTGACTAATAAATTAACCCTAAATGAGCCGGCAAATTTAACGCAACGTATTTGTGATGTAGTTAGTTGTCGTGGGGATGGGGGTGGGGGGTGGGGCTATACGGCGCGCAGCAATTCGCGGGGTCTGGACCCTTGCGCGGGGCCTACTACGCCGCGATGTTCCATCTCTTCCACAAGACGAGCCGCACGGTTATAGCCGATTTTTAAGCGGCGTTGAATATAGCTTGCGCTTGCCTTACCCTGCTGCATAACGATTTCCAGCGCTTTATCGTAGAGCGGGTCATCGCCTTCGGTATAAATATTTTGCTCGGCATCTTCGTCATCATCAAAAAAGATTTCTTCGTCAATATAGTCCGGTTCACCCAGCGTTTTAACATGATTAACCACAGCCTCAACCTCTTCTTCCGAGACGAAAGCGCCCTGCATTCTGACCGGAAACGGATCGACAATGCCGGAATAAAGCATATCGCCTTTGCCCAACAGTTTTTCAGCGCCGGGCGTATCAATAATAATGCGGCTGTCCATCATGCTTGCGACCATGAAAGCGATACGGCTTGGAATGTTAGATTTTATTAAGCCGGTAATCACGTCTATTGAAGGGCGCTGTGTCGCAAGAACAAGATGAATCCCCACGGCGCGGCTCATGGCCGCCAAACGCGCTACAGTAGATTCCAATTCCTTACCGGTTGTCGCCATAAGATCGGCGAATTCGTCAATGACAACGACAATGTACGGGATATGCTCCGCCGCTATTTTCTTTTCTTTTATTCGCCTATTGTAAGTTTTAATATCACGTACGCCCATAGAATCGAGACAGGCGTAACGCCGCTCCATTTCATAAATGCAGTACTGTAAAGCCTGAAAAGCGCGTTTAGGCTCCGTGATTACCGGCGTTAAAAGATGCGGAATATCATTGTACAGTTTAAGCTCCACGATTTTTGGGTCAATTAGTATTAGACGGCACTGCGAAGGTTTGCATTGATACAATATTGACAGTATCATTGTATTTACACAAACTGATTTTCCCGCGCCCGTAGCGCCGGCTATCAAGAGATGAGGCATAGCCGCAAGATCTACCGTTACCGACTCTCCGGTAATATCTTTGCCAAGCACAACCGGAATTTCAGGACGTTTGCCGCCGCGGGCAAGTTCCGCCTCAATTATTTCCCGAAACGATACAATGTTGCGTTTTTTGTTCGGAATTTCTATTCCAACCGCGTGCTTTCCCGGTATAGGCGCGACAATACGCACGGAAGACGCGGCGAGGCGAAGTGCGATATTGTCTTGCAAATTGACAATTTTTGAAAGTTTTACTCCGGGTGACGGAAGTATTTCAAACATTGTAATTACCGGCCCTTTGCGGATACCGGTAACTTCAGCCTGTATTTTGAATTCATTAAGCGTTTCTTTAAGAATAGCGGCGGCTTCGTAAGTAGCCCCGTCAATTACCCAATATTTATCGTCCGAATATTCTTTTAATATGCCTTCAACAGGCACGCTGTAATGTCCTTTGATTTTTCTGGCCTTGTCCTGCTTCAAACTGCCGGTTTCTTTTTTTTTAATAGCCTCGCCGGTTTTTAACGCGGCTTCCGCTTCCACCTCGCTGATTATTTTTTCAAAATCGTAAGAGCCGTCATAGGTATTTAATTCATCAAATCCGTCCATATCCGCTTCATTTACGGCATAATCGTCAATGTTCTCTTCATTCCCTGCGCCGAAGCCGTGCTTTATGCCTTCCGCCTCATCATCTATCGCCGACAATTCAAATTTGAGCGTATTTAAATCGTTATCCAGTTTGTTAAGTTTTGCGTCTATATCTTCCATGTCGTCGTATAATGTCAACGTTTGCAACTTTGAATTAATGGCTTCCAAATTAGGCGCAAAATTTTCAATTACATCGTCTATCGTTTCAATATTCGAGTTTTCCATGTTTTGCAGTTCTTCAAACGCGCTGGTATACGCTTCACGCGCTCCCTCCCGCACGGCATTTATGGGGGCGCACAATAGTTTAATTTCAGGTTTAAGCGAGGCTGCGGGATGATTCACAGGGCGGGGCGGCGTATTAGAGGCGCGAAATCGTCTTGAAGGCGGGTCGGGAAATAGAGACGAGGATAATCCGTATATTACCGCCCCTTCAAGAACCGTTAAACAAATAACAATAAAGCTGAAAAATTGCCTGCTAATCAATGAAAAAAAAACAATTTGTCCGGCAAAATAGTCGTAATCACGCAGAAAAGAAAAGCCTATTGCCAGTGTCATAAACGGAAAAATTACACAGTATAAAATAAAAATGCGCGAAGGTTTGTAGCTTTTATCAATTAGTATTAACGCCGCGCCCAGCAGGTATGCCGGAATGATAAACGAGAGTATGCCGTAAGAATCAACAAAAAAATCTCCGGGAAACGAATCTTTATCCGGCGGGCCAAACAAAGACTCTGTTATAGAAAAACCCAAAAACAAAGCCAATAGGATAAGAACACTTACACAACTATATAAAGTAAATTTTGGATTTTCTAATATGGAGCCAAGTCTTCGGCCTCTGCGTAAAAATTGTCTGCCGCAGCTGAAAAATTTCCCTGTGGTTTGTTTATAAAACTTCCTCGGTCTCATCATATCCTTGAAATGCATTTTAAAATTGCCTACGGACGTTAAAATACAATCCCTTTTAATTATCGGCAAAATATATTTATTCTTTAGCAAAATTTTTGATTTGTTTTTTATGAAGTGTTAATAAACTGAATGCTTTTAAGCGCCGAACGGCGCACTAACGGGAAGTGTCCCGCCGTCGTCTAACGGGAACCGCTAACGCAAGCGCGGTACTATGCTTGCTTGTATTCCTGTATTAATAAAACATTATTTGAAATATTTTGTCAAGGCGCTCACTCGGGGTATCAAGCATATAAAAAACGGGTAATGCCCTAGAATTATTGTAGCAAACATAGCTTCCGCAAAACTGGCATTTTGGTAATGCACTAAACTTGTTGTAACTATTCAGCGGGGGGGGGGGGGGGCACTGTCAACAAGTTAAGGGGATTGGGCTTTGGTATTCATTGCAGATACAGACAAAATATATACTTTTTCATACATTTCAGCCACGATTCAGTGCTGAATTGGGTAACAATGGACAGGCGGTTTTCTTAACTTGTTGACGGTGATTTGCCGACCCCTTGCTACAGCCCCGCACTCCGGTCGGTATGCCCGCGCCTACGGCGCGCCCGTACCTCCCTACGTTTGGTCTTCCGCTATCCCCCTCTGCGGGGGACACCACCGATGGCGTCAAAGACGCCCCGCCCCCGAATCTTTGCCCAATGATGTTTTCATGCCTAATGGAGTATATATAAATTCAAGGTATGTGAATGTGTAAACCTAGTGCCTGTTAAACCGCAATGATAATGTCCTCATGAAACCGCAATAGAAATGTCCTGTTTGGTAGAATAGCGACAAGAGGAGTAGACGGCCGGGAGACTACCAACGGGACAAAAGGAATTATTACTAGGAAAAGTGACGGAACCGGTAAAGCGGGGTCAGTTGACGATTCGGGCGGCGGATATATGCCGCATATATGCGGGAGGGGGATGCCGGGCTTATTCACGGGAATGTCTGGAAACCCTCGAATCGAAAGATGGCGCGGAAAATCCGGGAAAGAGCGGTCAGGGCATATCCGGAACGGTATAGTGATTTTGGACCGGCCTTTGCCGCGGAGAAACTGAGTGAGGCGGGAGGAATACGTATCAGCGGGGACACGCTGAGGCGGTGGTAGCCGTCACGACTGGTTTGAAGGGCGGAGTTCCCGATGTTGTCTGATAACGATGATAGATGACGCGACTAATATCCGGTACGCCCAATTCTTTGAAGCGGAGACGACTGCCGGGGCAACGGAGGTGTTGTCCTGCCGGATTCGGAAACCTTGTTTCCGCAAAAATACGGGATACCCCAAGCGCCCGGCTGTTTCAGATTCTCAAAATCAACACGCATTTGACCCGTCTCGGGGACAAAGTTATCGTACGCGTCAGGCCGGACGGAAGTTTAAGCATCCTGTAGAAAAGGAAAATACTCCTCGTTGAGGAGTTGCCGCTACCAAAAAAGGGTAATGTTCCGGGTTTATTATTATAAATGCGGATATAATATACGGAAAACTTTAAGGAGTGGGGGGGGGGGGGTATGGTAACGGTAGCATTAAAATGCCCGTTTTGCGGAAGCGAGGATGCCCGTCCCTATGACACTTCAAGCGGTAAAAAGCGGTATGCCTGTAATAATCGCATCTTGTTCCCATAAAACATTTTACGCGGAATACGGCTATAACGGCTGCAAACCTGACGTAAAGAAAGCCGTAATCAAACGGGCGGCTGACGGGGCAGGAATACGGGCAGCAGCACGGGAATTAGGGGTAAGCACCGATACCGTCATAAAAGAATTAAAAAAAAGAGAAACAGATAGATTACGTGAATAAAGGGTATATAGAATCCCGTAAAAACATCACTGTCCGCATAGAAACGGATGAAATGCGGGGTTATTATCACGATAAAGGGCATCAAATCCGGCTGTGGCAGGCTGTTGAGCATGAAACCGGCGTAGTTATTGCTTTTTGGTTTGGGATGAGGGAACATAAGAATCTTGACAGGCTGTTGGAATTGCTTAAACCGCTTAAGATAGGGAAAGTCT
>JAITDS010000128.1 GCA_031282435.1 Spirochaetaceae bacterium | reverse complement strand
AAGCCCGATAAAACGTCTGCTCACGCCTGACGATGTCGTTCCGGCTTTTGAGTTTCTTCTCTCCCCCGGCGCGGATACGATTACTGGCCAGAATATCCCCGTCACCGCAGGAGCTTAATTGAGGAGGAATGGTTTATAAAAGGTATAATTTTGGCGGGCGGCGCGGGGACGCGCTTATACCCGCTGACGCTTGTAACAAGTAAGCAGCTGCTGCCTGTGTATAATAAACCGATGGTTTATTATCCGCTTTCGGTGCTTATGCTGGCGGGTATCCGGGAAATACTTGTTATCTCCACACCGCGAGACCTGCCGAATTTCAGAAATTTATTTGGTAATGGAGAGCAGTTCGGTATTCGGCTTTCCTATGCGGAGCAGCCATCTCCTGATGGTCTGGCGCAGGCGTTTATCATTGGCGATGAGTTTATCGGCGGCGATAACGTATGCCTAGTATTAGGCGATAATATATTCTATGGTTCAAACTTTGGCGTGAAGCTCAAAGAAGCCGCCGCAAAACAAGCCGGCGCGACTGTGTTCGGATTTTGGGTAAAAAACCCCGAACGTTTTGGGGTGGTAGAGTTTGACGAAAGCGGCAGGGCATTGTCCATTGAGGAAAAACCGAAGAATCCAAAGTCAAACTATGCCGTTACGGGGTTGTATTTTTATGATAATAACGTGGTTAAGTACGCAAAAGCTCTAAAACCCTCCTTTCGAGGCGAGCTGGAGATTACCGATTTGAACCGCATTTACTTAGAACGCGGTGAGCTTGATGTAAAGCTGCTCGGGCGCGGATTTGCCTGGCTGGATACAGGTACGTTCGAGAGCTTACTGGATGCGGGAAACTTTATACGTATACTGGAAGAGAGACAGGGTGTGCTGTTAGCAGACTTGGGCGAAATTGCAAGAAATAACGGGTGGATAATATGACATATCTGATTACAGGCGGGGCGGGCTTTATAGGAGGGAATTTTATCCATCACATGTTGTCCGCGCACCCGGACGACAAAATCGTTTGCTACGACGCGCTGACATATGCTGGAAATCTGGAAACTCTTGCGCCCGTTATGTCAAATCCAAACTTTGCGTTTGTCCACGGCGATATTACTGACCGCGCGACGGTAAACGCGGCGTTTGAGACGCACAGACCGGATGTAGCCGTCAATTTCGCCGCGGAAAGCCACGTTGACCGCTCTATTGACAATCCCGGTTTATTTTTGCAAACAAACGTAATCGGGACGCAAATTTTGATGGACGCCTGCCGCAAATATGGCATTAAGCGCTATCATCAGGTGTCTACTGATGAAGTTTACGGCGATTTGCCCCTTGAGCGCCCGGACTTGCTGTTTACTGAAGAAACGCCGCCGCACACCTCAAGCCCCTACTCCGCGAGCAAGGCGGCGGCGGATTTGCTGGCGCTTGCCTATCACCGCACATACAAGTTGCCCGTCACGATTTCGCGCTGCTCCAATAATTACGGTCCTTACCATTTTCCGGAAAAACTGATCCCTCTGATGATTGTCAACGCATTGAACGATAAAGCTCTGCCAGTTTACGGCAGGGGCGAGAACGTTCGCGACTGGCTCTATGTCTCTGACCACTGCAAAGCGATTGACCTGATTGTGCAAAAGGGCGGAATCGGCGAGGTCTACAATATCGGCGGGCATAACGAAATGAGAAATATCGACGTCGTAAAGCTTATTCTAAAAGAACTGGGCAAGCCGGAAAGCCTTGTCACTTATGTTACCGACCGCGCCGGCCACGACCTGCGCTATGCCATTGACCCCGCTAAAATTTCCCGGGAACTCGGCTGGCTGCCTGAAACCAGCTTTGCCGACGGCATAAAACTGACAATCAATTGGTATCTGGAAAACCGCTCTTGGTGGGAACGCGTTATTACGGGGGAGTATCTGTCTTATTATGCGGCGCATTACAATAACTGATAAGCCCTGGCAATATAACAAGGCGGCCCATCTGTTTGTTTAACAGATGGGCCGCCTGTCAGCATTTTCCTGATTCAGTTTTTTTTAAAGACGCCGAATTCTTTGTCAGTCAAATTTAAAACTTCCTGTAAAACCCGGTCCATGTCGTAATACATGTATTGCGCCAATCTTCCGATAAAAATAACAGTTTTACGCTCATCGGCAAGCGCTTTATACTGTTCGTATAATTCGGTGTTTTTTGAGTCTCTTACAGGATAATACGGCTCTTCACCCGGCTGCCACTCAAGAGGATATTCGCGGCTTATGACTGTTTTGGCCTGCCTGCCAAACTCAAAGTGCTTGTGCTCAATAATTCTTGTGTAAGGTGTTTCGCGGTCAGTATAATTTATTACGGCGACTCCCTGATGGTTTTGTTCTTCCAGTATATCTTCTTCGAGCCTGAGGCTTCTGTATTCAAGCGGTCCATAGCAATAATTAAAATATTTGTCTATTTCCCCGGTATATACAACTTTTTCAGCCAGCGAATCAAATTTTTTCCTGTCTGAAAAATAGTCTGTATTCAGCCTGACTTCGGCGTTTTTCAGCATTTTTTCTATAATCTGGACATAGCCCTCAACTGGTATACCCTGGAAGCTGTGATTAAAATAATTGTTGTCATAGGTGAAGCGCAGCGGGATTCGCTTTATTATCTCCGGGGGAAGTTCGGCGCAGGGGCGGCCCCACTGCTTTTCCGTGTAGCCTTTTATAAGTTTTTCATAGATATCGCGCCCGACAAGCCCCAGAGCCTGTTCTTCTAAGTTGCCGGCGGTAAATTCACAGTCTTCTTCTGTTTCCGCAGCTTCTTCCGGATTTTCTTCCAGGGATTTTTCATAAGCTTTTGCCGCTGTTTCCATGGCTTGTTTATAGGCTTTAATCCCAGGTTCCCCGCCCTGTTCTTGTATTTTTGCAAGCGCTTCTTCGGGAGTGCGAACGCCCCAGAGCTGCGCAAAAGTATTCATGTTAAAGGGCAGATTATATCTTTCGCCGTGATAATCCGCAATCGGGCTGTTAATATAATGGTTAAAATCAGAAAAACGCCTTATATAGCTCCAGACGCGCTTGTCATTCGTATGGAAAATATGCGCGCCATACTTGTGGACAGTTATGTTTTCTATGCTTTCGCAATATAAATTCCCGCCAACATGATTGCGTCTTTCAAGCACAAGACATTTTTTGCCGGATTCGGCCGCTCTCTGCGCAAAAGCCGCGCCGGAAAGCCCTGCGCCGACGATTAGATAATCGAATTCTTTTTTTCTTTTGGGCGCGGTTTTAATGCGTTTGTCAGAGATAAAATCCTCATAGCCTTTAGAAACGCCCGCAACATCGCCCATCATCATGGCTTCGCCTTTATCCAGCCATATAGCTTTGTCGCAAAGCTGCTTCACGCTGCCATGGTCGTGCGAAACGTATATAAGCGTGGTGCCTTTTGAAAGCATTTCCTGCATGCGTTTTTCGCATTTTTTTCTGAAAAGCATGTCTCCGACGGCGAGAACCTCGTCCACTATAAGAATTTGCGGCTGAACCGTAGTCGCAATCGCAAATCCCAGGCGCGCGCGCATCCCGGAAGAATAGTTTTTTATCGGCATGTCCATAAAGCTGTGCAGCTCGGCAAATTCGACAATATTATTATATTGACTTTCCATAAATTTCTTGTTATGGCCGAGAATAGCCCCGTTGAGATATATATTTTCCTTTGCCGTCAAATTGCCGTCAAAGCCTGCGCCAAGTTCTATCAAAGGCGCAATGGACCCGTTTACCTGAACGGATCCCTCATAAGGAGAAAAAATCCCGCATATCAGTTTTAAAAGAGTGGATTTTCCCGAGCCGTTGCTCCCAACAATCCCCCAGGATTCCCCTTTTTTTATCTCAAGATTTACGCCCTTAAGCGCAAAAAATTCCTCAAACATAAGCTGGCGCTTTACCAGCTTGACAAAATATTCTTTCAAGTTATCTATTTTTTCCGAGGCCATATTAAACCTGACAGAGGCGTTTGTAACTTTTACGGCCAAATTGTTATCAGACATCTGCTTAATCCTCTCAAGTTAAATATAAAGAATAAACTTATTCTTGGTTTTGGCAAAGCTGACGCAGCCGATTATCAGCATAATCGCCGCAATAATCCCCCCGCGCACTATATTGGGGAACCACGAGTCGTTCCCAAGCCAGGTATAGTCCCTGAAAATGGTTATATAATAATACATAGGATTAAGATGGCTTACAAGCCATTTTAATTTACCAGGAAGAAAATCCACTTCATAAAACAGCGGCGTTAAATACATCCACGCCGTGCAGAACACGCCCCATATATATTTAATGTCGCGGAAGAAAACAGAAAGCTGCGCTAAAAACAGCCCAAGCCCCACAGTAAAAACATAAAGCTCCAGCAGCGGTATAAATATCAGCGCAAAATAGCCCGTAAACTTAAGCTGCGTGACAAGCATTACAATAAAAAGAGAGATGAGCGATAAAAGCATATTTACGAAATCACTTGTCATTTGTGAAAGAGTAAACATGTACTTGGGAACATATGTCTTTTTTAAAAGCGCCGCATTCCCTGTGATAGAGTTCAAAGCGTGGGAAGTCGCTTCTCTCATATAAGAAAACAATAACTGGCCTGTTAAAAGATATATTGGGTAATGCGGAATATTGCGCTTGAACATCGCTGAAAAAACTATGCTCATAACAACCATTATGCCCAATGGATTTAATATACTCCAAAGATAGCCCAGAAAACTGCGCCTGTATTTTAGTTTTAAGTCCCTTTGAATAAGATTTAAAAACAAATCTTTATATCTGAAAAAAGCTTTTAGTCGCTCTTTAAATAAATTCATGATTATATTTCCCTGTGTTTTTTAATATAGGTTGTGTCTGGAAAAGAATTCAACTTGTACTATTGGACCAAAACCATAATACAAGCGAGAAAAGCGAAGCCCTTAAAGCAGTCAAGTAGCTTATCATACCTTGTATCAACACGCCTGAATTGCTTGATTTTCTGACAGAAGCATTCGACGACATTGCGTCCTTATAATGCCAGCAATCACTCTCCCCAGCTCGTTTTTGTACAATGGTATTGAAAGTATAAAATCGTCGGAACATTCCGACGATTTCAGTAATCATCACATGATAGCTCCAACACTATATTAATGTTCTTCAAACGCTGCATTTCTCATTTTTATCACCCGCAACATTTTTTATACTTCTTTCCGCTCGCATAGCCGTTAAGTCCTTGCGCCAGCTCATAGATTCCCTCTATTTGGAGGGCTATACCGCTGATTTTTTAATTTTCCCTGCCTGCAGCAGCAGTTCAGTGGCGTACGGTATCATAGCTCAACCGGCAGAAACGGCTTTTCTTCGGCAAGGAGTTTATCCGGATCTTTTCTGAAATGCAAACGCGAGCCATCCTTCTCGAAAACTTTCCTCAAACTTATAGATATTATTATTATATCCTAATTTGTGCCAGAATGCAAGTCTTTTTATCGTTTATAAAAAAACGAACACAAAAATTTCCGACTTCCAGTTGAGACGGAAACTACCAATTGCACAAAACAGGCATTTTGTGCAATTGGTAGTTTCCGTCTGCCTAAAATTAGGTAACTCTTAAAAAATATATACACATGTGTATATATGCATACATGCCTAATCTCTCGCGTTAAAATATCCTAAAGAACTTTGTGCTTTGCCTGATTCACCATAGTAAAATCCGATTAAGCCTTCCCCTTGCGCGATCCAGGCTCACTGTTTGAAACATGCCTTCCTGAAAATTCAGAATACCTCGTTTCATCGCAAAAGCAAACTTTTTCATTTAGTCCTTAGCCATTATCTAATTAATGGGAAAATATATATTTTAGTTCCAGCTCTCTATAAAAGGCTTGATTTTTCAGCTTCGTTGCGCTAAAATTATATTTATAAGCATGTGTATATGCATGATGATAACTATATATGTATATACATATATGCATACACAGGAGAAAAATCTATGAAAGAAATAATCGCGTTCATAAACCAAAAAGGCGGTGTTGGAAAAACAACCAGCGTAGCGGGGGTTGCCGCCGGTCTACAGCGCAAAGGCTTCAAAACTTTGCTAATTGATATGGATCCGCAGGGTAATTTAAGTTATATTTCACAGGCTGATAGTTCCCGCCCAGGAAGCCTTGAGTTGCTTTTGCGCAAATCATCGCTGGGTGACGCAATTCGGCAAACGCCGCAGGGCGATTTAATTGCGGCCAGCCAAGGCCTTGCGGCAGAGGGTATTCTTTCGGACACCGGGAAAGAATACCGGCTTCGGGAAGCTCTTGAGGGGCTTGGCGACACTTATGACTTTATTTTGATTGACTGTCCGCCATCGCTGGGAATACTCGCGATAAATGCGCTGACCGCTGCAACCGGAATTGTCATTCCGGTTCAGGCTGATGTTTTATCGCTTCAGGCACTGGGGCAGTTTTCCCGGACGCTTGAGGCTGTCCGGCGATACACCAATCAGGGGCTTAAGCTTTACGGCATCTTGCTGACGCGCTACAGCAGCCGTACTGTGCTAAGCCAAGAAGTCTTCCAGATGATAGAAGCCACGGCGGGGCAACTGGGCACTAAAGTATTTAAAACGCCTATTCGCGAAGCAATTGTGGTGAAAGAAGCGCAGGCCGCACGAACGGATATATTTACTCATGCTCCTAAAAGTAACGCCGCACAGGATTTCGAGAGCGTCACAGCCGAGCTTTTGAAAGATCTCGGGAGTAAGTAGTATATGTGCGTGTGTATATGCACACACATATACTGACATGTGTATGAATGTATGTGTATAACAAATAAGAGGTGACAAAATTGATGAAAGCGAAAAAAATTGGAATCATAGAAAACCCCGCGCTAAGCTATCTCACCGAACCGGAAGTCCCAAACGCACCAGAACTGGAGGAACGCCAGCGGAAGTTTGAATCCCCGGCATATGCCGAGCAAAAGAATCCACCGCGCTATGTTCCGCCGCGCAGCACAGAAGCGCGGAGTAAACGCTTGCAATGTCTTATTCAACCGTCGCTTTTCTCTAAAATAAAGACGATTGCCGGGCGGCGCGGGGTTTCTGTAAATGACTTGATTCATTCCACGCTGGAAGAATTAGCGGAACGCGAATAATACCAATACACACATACGTATGTGTATATTGGTATCTCAAAAACCTACTTCTGCGCAAACAAATTATATTTAGCATAATAATTAAATTTAATTTTTGCATAAGGCGCACCATCACGGTTTTTTAATAAAACAAGCTCAACTTGCCGCGGTTCTTTCTGCTTTGCGGAATTTATATCAAACCCACTGCTTCCAACCCCCGACATCTGCAAACCCATCAAAATATCAGAGCTGTATTCAAGCGATCCGGATTCTTTAAAGGCTTCCATAGAAACTTCGCTTTTATAGCTTGTCCGGTTGAAGCTGGAAACGGCTAGCAAGGGCAAATTATGGTTTCTGCTAATCGCCTTAAGTCCGTTTATTACATCATCGGTGTTTTGCTTATCTGTAAAGCATTTTCTGGACGAGCGCAAAATCTGCAAATAGTCTATAACGACAAAGGGCACACTGCCCCTGTTTAAAATATGTGCGTTTAACGCTTGGGCAATGTCTTCAAGAAAAACGTTACCTTTGTTTTCGTAAATGAACAGGCGCCGTGCAGTTTTTTCATAAGAAGACCGTACCCGCCCTAGCAACTCTTGGCTTTGGAGATCGGATACCTTTCCCGAAAGCAGCTCACGCGATGAAAAACCGCCGTTCATGAAAGAAAGTTCCCGGCTTATGCGGCTTAGGGAACGCGCAATAATTTCGTTTCGGCTTTGCTCAAGCGAAAAAAACAAGACATCTGTCCCGGTCTCAGCAGCTTTATCTGCCATCTGTAATACAAGGCTTGTTTTGCCCAGACTTGAAACTGCGCCAAGAGTGTATAAGCCTGGGTATAGTCCGCCGCCCAAAGCTGAATCAATCGCGGGAAAGCCGCTTGAAACTACCCTCTTTCTTCTGGTTTCGTCCACATAGGCAAAAAACGAATCCAAAGCTTCCAGTGCGGAAACCGTCGTGCTGGGAGCTTTGGATTCCGGTGTATTTGGCAGTTGGGGTTTTGGCGCAGGCTGAGTATTATTTATAAAGTCCGTCAGAGCTTCTGAAAGCGTGGCGGTATTTTCAAGTAAAAGCGCGTTTGCGTCCCGTCCCTCTGGCATATCTAAAATAAGCGTTTTCAGTCCAAGTTTCCCCAGCTTTGCACAAAGAGCCATATTCATTTTACTTCCTGATGAATCCGGGTCACCACAAACAACAAAAATCCAGCGTCTAGCCGCTTCCAAATTAGCCGCACAAAAACGAACAAGCTTCCCTAAATTCCCGCTTCCGCAAAGCGCCAGAAAAACGGCTTCCGGCCTTTTCCCTGCAAGATTTAAATAGCATTCCTCAAGGCTGGCGGCATTTATAATTCCCTCGGAAATAAAAGCAAAGCCCACCATACTGTTTTCAGCATCGAAAAGCCTATCCAAGTTCCAGACAGGCAACGCTCCGACACTGTTTTTATAGCGCGGAACATCTCCATCAATTGCTCGGGCACTCCACCCGGCACAAATTCCGTCCGAGAAAACAGGCATATATGCATAAGCGCCATTCTGAAAAAAACTGTATTTCTTACAAAGGCTTTGACTTATCCCCCTACTCCTGAAATAGCTGCAACCCTCTGACGAATTAATCAGAGCGACAAATTCCGCGCTTCTGTCCTGAAACTCTTCTTTTTCGCGCTTTCTCTCTTTCTCTCTTTCTAGCTTGTACTCGTTAGAAATCGGCCAAACAGGTGTACCGAAAATCTCTCTCACCTTTCCAACCTTTGCAGGGAAATCCTCCAGACCGTAATCAAGCCCGACTATATCAAAAAGGTCGTATGTAACCCCACAGGCGAAACAATGCACATAATGCTTAGCAGCATTATAGCTCATTGATGGATTTTCGTCCCTGTGGCCGGGGTTAAGGCAATGGAACGCCCCTCGCAAATTTATGCCCTTCTGCCGCAAATAAATCTCTATATAAGATTTAAATTCATCCGGGTCACTTGTGTTGACAGCGCCGTTTCTTATCAGCGTGAATTTATTTTTGACTGGCATTGCTAAACCTCCAGCTATTTAATACTTTTTGTATTTTAAATATTTTGTTTTGCAAAATTTTTTCGGTATAAATATTAATTTTTGGGTACGTTGCCATGCTTGGTCAGCATACTGTTTCGCAAGCTTTTCAACTTCGCGGATTTCTCAACAAACCGTAGTAATCTCCAAAACAAGTCAGCAGCAGAGAACATAATTTCTCTAAGTTATAATTATAGCGTATGATGTCAAGTATCTTTTTTGGAAGGGATAAGAAATTTTAACATACAGTGCGACTATGTCATATATCAAACGTTGGACATAAAAAAGACAGAGTCTTTCTTCACAACCGCATAACTTTTCATTATAACATGCCTGTCAATACTCGCTTTAGCCAACAAGGGTCAAGAACGGGGTTATCAGGAAAATTATTCCTTGATTTTAGCTGGCTGAACTAACCGGAAATGGGTACATCACTAACTGGAAATGGGTACATCACTAACCGGAAGTGGGTACATCACTAACCGGAAGTGGGTACACAGACAAAAAAATCCGACCCCCGACAAACAGCGTAACTACGCCACAAAATGGACTTTTTTTGTTGATAAAAAAAAGTCCGTAAGTACTGTAAGTTATGTAAGTACTGTAAGTAAGCGAAGGGTAGAGAAACTGGAAAATTCTTCTGCCCAAAAACGTGGTTTTATCAGAGAATCTGGAAGCTGAGAAAAACACCTTTACCACGGGCGCCTCACTACTCTATTACAAAATGGCCTCAAGCCATTTTGTAATAAGGGGCAAAACCGCAGTATTTCAAGCTTTCTTACCAGTAAAAAGAGAACTGCAACAGTCAAGCTTGGCATATGGAAATTTACTCCTACTGGATGACCTGAATCCCTTGCAAAGATCGCGAAGCAGCCGGAAAACCATACTATTGCTGGTTTTCCGGCTGCTTATTCCCGGCGAAAGGGAAAAATTAGAAAGCTCCTGCGAGACGACTTGAAACTCACTGGAAAAACGATAGAAAGGCTTCACCAAATCAAAGCATGAAACACGAAATTTCCTGTTTACTGGAAAAAAGTCGTACAAACGGTATGACTACACCGTTTATAGCAGCTCTGCACGCTGCAAAGGCAGTCTTACGCTTGACTTGCACCATTAGCACAAAATCGACAAATCGTTTCTAAGGGGTCTCCTGTGCCCTACAGTCGATTTTAACCCTTTTACTAGGGGAAGATACTGCCCGAAGGATTAAAAAGCAAATTTGCCCTATTAGAATCGCTCTCAGGGACATTGTAGAGGAGGACACTGCGTTGCAATTTTCCCAGTAAGGTTTTAGCCAGTGTTACATGGGGTTGAAAAAATGCGCTGAAAGCTCAAGTTTTCAACGCATTTTTATTTGATATATCTGCATCTTTATTCGTAATCCATATTTCTACGCCCAGTATAATCTTGCCTTTCCGGAGAACCTCAAAAGAAATTATATAGCTTTCCTGTACAAAATGTCCCAGAATAATTTCGCAGTAATCCCGAATTTTCGCCTTTCGTTTTCTAGTGGCTTCAAGTTCCCCGAGTTCCTCATAAACGCTTTCGTAAAGGATTGTCTGGGAATTAATGCTGTTTTTTTGATTCTTAATCATCTCAATACGCTGGATTAAATAAGTTTTTAACGGTATTGTTGTGAAATTATTATTCACCGGCGCATTGAGAAGCTTTATTGCGACTGATGCAAGTTGGCTTTTCAGCTTTGAGTAAGAATAAAGCGGCGGATTCTGGATTATCTGATACATTTCTGTGTGTTTGCCGTTGACCGTACCCCGAACTTTGTTCAGCGGTAGTAGATAGCCTTCTATCTGGAGGTTTTCTATGACGTTAGAGTTGCCTGCAGGGATAAGCTTGTTAAAATATTCCTCAGTCAAGTCGAGAGTTATCATCATACGGCGCATTCGTTCAAGCCTTATGGTAATATCTTCTATTAGGTTCTCTTCTAATGTCGGGTTTATCTTACCTGTCATTGATTGGTATAACATGGGGATTGAAAAAGCTGTATTTCCACTTTCCAGCAGCGAACTAACTCCGTTTAAGATTGATTTATCATAGGTGGAGAGCGAACCACCTTCTATTTGCATATGAGCTGGTATGTCAAGAGTGATACTGGTCATTATAGGTCGCTTATTTTTGTCCTTACCCACAAAAAGTGAAGTCGTTTCTTCTAGGCTGGTCAGGTGATTACTCACCGTGTCCATATGCATAATATACTTTTTTGGCCGTATGCTCTGTATTTTTATAATAGAATTGACGTTAATACTCTGTATACCACTCAACATTTGCATTATCTCTTGTTTGAAATCTTCGTCTGTTGCCATCATCTCTATGGCGTTAAAATGATAGGTCATGAAGTCTCGTGGCACAGTAGTAATATATCTGTAGTATTCGCTGGAAACGTGGCTTATTGTTTCAATCAGTTCATTTTTCTCTTCTTCGGATTTTTCAAAACTGGAGGATAGTAAATCTTCGTTAAGCTTCGCGATTTTCTCCATGCGCTCATTGTAGCCCGCAATATATTGGTGGATTTTTTCCAGCCCATATTTGTTTATCATGTAACGGGTAAGCTTTTTAAGACCTTTCGGGGTCATGTATTCGTTTGGCATAGTATTTACCTGCTTCTTCTCAGTTCATCCGCAAAGAACTGTATGTGTATATATGTATACATATATAGTTAAAGTAATAATTTTTAGTCTGGGAGTGTTAACAAATTAACGCAAGTTGATATACTAATCCTAAATGGGGAGAGTTTATGGAATGTAGCAGATGCGGGAGTAATAAGACACTCCAGCGAATGCTTAATAGATTAGCCAGATGGAATACCGAGATATTTTTTGCTGACCATTGGGACGCTTATGCCGAACTAATTCCACCTGCACCGCTCATTCAAATTAACATGTCTCTTTTGATTGTGTTATGTTATTTTAGTTAACACTCTCATTTTTTTAAATCTTAAACATTGATATTGTATCTAAATTTGTACAAAAATGCAAGCAGTTTTAACGTTTATGAAAAGACACGAACTGAAGAAGGTTAAATATTGATGCAGGCGCACAAAGCTAAAAATTCTGTACCCCCTGCAAACCAGAAGCAATAGAAGAAATCCTCTTTTAAACCAAATACAAAGGCACTGTGCAGAACAATTTTGCTTTTGGATTTACGGATTTAAACCCCAATCTCAAAGAGCAATTAAGATTATAATTTGGGCTGAAAACAATCAGTTGCGCAATGTTATCTGGATCGGAGAAATCGACGCTATAAGTGTCCTGCCAAAAAATCCTGCTGTCGGAATTGTCAACCAGCCCGCAAAACAAACTGGCCGAAAGCGATTTTACAAAATTATTTTCGGCAATAAAACTCACCGAGATTTTTAAGGCGAGCGAATTTTGAGCGTTCTTGTCAGTCTGTTTTAAAATTATATATTTGGGGTGAATAAAAGTCCCAGTACCATTCCGGTCAAGCTTGACTGCAAAGCCAGGGAATTCTTTGTCAGTCTCCTGGTAAAATTTCTCATAGGTGTTTCGAACTTCTTTTGCTTTGTCATATTCTAGTTTAAGCTGACTTTGTATACCTATTTTTTTCGGGGTTTCCTCAAGATAGGACTCTGTTATTTTTTCAGACAATCCGGAGAAAATACCATCTCTTTTATAAAATCCGTTATAGAAGTTTTCAAAGACATATTCGTCCGGCTCAACATAGTTTTCCCAGTCGGAGGGCTTGCCCGGCCATGAAAGCGTCTTGTATTTAACCCGGTTGAACATATGCGGGTAGTTTTTTATCCCGTAGTTAAAAAACATTGACCATTCATCACAGCCACAATCTGTAATATCTGGAATTGCTTCAATCATTTTCTGCCAAATTGATTTACATATTAGCTGTGGCATGTGTGAAGCATAGCTTAAAGTTGGATATGACAATGAGTTCAGCAATGAAAATGTTTTCTTTGCGCCTTTGTCAAAAGAGGTCTTTTGGTACGGGTCGCCCTTCCATAATTCTAAATCATAATAGTAATGCGCGTTTATTCTGTTTTCTGTTATGAAAAAAGCTTCCCTGACCGGAATAAGCGGTCTGTAGTCGTCGTCGTACATGATGAAATATTCCTGTATCTCCAGATGTTCAACAGCAAGCGCTCTAAGATAAAAATTTCTGGTTTGGTGGTCTTTGGGCAATTGTCTGCCACCCAAAAGAAATTCGTCTGTTAAAAAAACAAGCTTAAGCTGCCCCTGATAGTTTTCTAATATTTTGCTTTTTGTGTGCTGAGGGCAGGTTATGACAATCTTATTGATAAACACCATAAGCGTTTCTATAAACTCAATTGCATTAAGCGCGTTTTCTTCTCTGTTTGTCAGCAAGAAGACTTGGTCTGTGGAAATTTTCGGGCTTGGCGAAAAATTCTTGTCAAGCGAAGAAAGCTTTTTATTTATATTATCCACGACTTCATCCCATGAAGTTGACTTAAAACTGCTGATGCGCGTTTTGATTTTTGAATATTCTTCCGGGTTTGCTATAAGATATTTTACTTTTGTCAGAAAACTATCCGGATTGTTATTCTCAAAGTAAACCGCATAGCCCTGCCCCACTTCTCTCAGAACATCAACATCAGAAGAAATAACAGGAGTTCCAATATTAAGAGCTTCTATGACAGGAAGCCCGAAGCCTTCGTAAAAACTTGGAAGGCCCAGCGCAAACGCGTTTTTATAATAATAAGTCAGCTCAGAGTCGTTAGAGTCCTGTATTAAAAACAGGGTCTTCCCCAATTTAGGATGCTTTTGAATCCGCTCTACAATGTCGTCAGATTCCCAGCCCGTACGCCCCAGAATTATCAAAGACATGCCAATCTCTGCAAAGCCCTTGTCAAACGCTTCCAGAATCAGCCTGTAATTTTTTCTTGGCTCAATCGTTCCCACGCACAGAATATATGGGCTTGAATTCTTAACAGTCCTGATTGTCTCCGGGCGAACGCTTTCTATAGTTTTGCTCTCGTTCTTGCGGAAATCGCCGGCAAGCGGGACTATTTCTATATTTAAGTTCTCCAGCCCCAGCCTTTTGCCAATATTTAATATATCGTCTTTGCTTGCCTCTGTGCTGACCATAATCAAATCCGAGTACATCAACACAGCGCTTATATATCTCAAAAAATTAAAAACAGTCCCGCTGTAGGAAAACTGTGGATACAGCACTGGCACTATGTCGTATACATATGTCACTATGCGGATGCCGTATTTTTTAAGCCGACTGTATATTTCTGTATTAGACACAACATTGTTCCATACCGCGTCACAGTCAAAATATACCGCCCAGGACTCAATATCCGCAAGATCAAGCGCTTCATTCGCTTTTATTATGCCAGATATAGCCCCTTGTTTATTTAAATAATAAGTTAGAAATTTCTCGTTGTTCAAAACGCAAAAACGCTGGGTTCTGTCATCATAGGCAAATAACACCACTTCATAATTTTGCCGGATCATTCTTGAAACAACCTCCAGCACAACGCGCTGAATCCCTGTCACAAAAGAAACATTTATCAAGTTGCTTAGATTTATATAAAGCTTCATGTTTTTGCTCCCACAGTTTTATATATCCGCCTGTATTTACACACACATACACATGCATATATGCATGTGTATGTGTGTGTGTTGCGCCTTATAGCTTGCGGCAATTCAGCTCGTTCGCAACCAAAGCCATATCATTCCCAACCATGCGCCGGACAAGCTCAGGAAAGGTTATTTTCCTTTTCCATCCCAATTCTTTTTCAGCCTTTGCGGGGTTGCCTAAAAGCGCTTCTACTTCCGCGGGACGGAAAAATTTAGGGTTTACTTTTACAATGGTTCTGCCCGCGATGGCATCCCTGCCAATTTCGTCCACACCGGAGCCTTCCCAAGCTATTTTTATATCAACATAATTGAAAGCTGTCTCCACAAATTCGCGAACACTTCTTGTTTCGTTTGTCGCTATTACATAGTCGTCCGGCTTTTCCTGCTGCAGCATGAGCCACATAGCATAGACATAATCTTTCGCGTGCCCCCAATCGCGTTTTGAGTCCATATTGCCCAGCTCAAGAATATTCAGGATGCCCTGCTTTATTCTGGCTACTGCGTCGGTGATTTTTCTTGTGACAAATTCTTTGCCGCGCCTTTCGGATTCGTGATTAAATAAAATGCCAGAACAGGCGTATAAATTATAGCTCTCTCTGTAGTTTTTGGTTATCCAGTGGCCGTAAAGCTTCGCGACACCATAAGGGCTTCGGGGATAGAATGATGTGTTTTCCGTCTGTGGTATTTCCTGCACAAGCCCGAACATTTCAGAAGTTGACGCCTGATAGAAACGCGCGGAAGCTTTTACAGTCCGGATCGCTTCAAGCATGTTCGCAACGCCGAAACCGTCAATGTTGGCCGTGGCAATGGGCTGTTCCCAGCTTGTCCCGACAAACGACTGCGCCGCAAGATTATAAACCTCGTCGGCCTGGGAGACTTTCATGGCGTTGACGAGCGAGACTAAATCTGTCATGTCGGCATAGATAAAATTAATTTTATCTTTTATGTGTTCGGCATTGCCATAGTCGGCTTTGCTTTTTCTGCGGATAATCCCGTAAACGCTGTAGCCTTTTTCGAGCAATAATTCCGCAAGATAAGAGCCATCCTGGCCGGTTACCCCGGCGATAAGCGCTGTTTTCATATATAAACTCCTAAAATATATGCATGTGTATATTCTGATGTGTATATACACATGCTGTTAAAGTAAATCCTGCCTATTGCAGATTTTCAGGTTTTCAATGACTTTTTTGATTTCCTGTGATTTTTCTTTTTTACAGATTAAAACAGCATCGTCAGAATCGACCACAATCATATTTTCAAGTCCGACAGTTGCGACAAGCCTTTTGCCGCCTATAATAATTGAGTCGCGGGTGCCGATGGTGATAACGTCGCCTGCTACAGTGTTATTATCTTCGTTGATGTTGTTTATGCGTTCCATGGCAAGCCAGTTCCCCATGTCGTCCCAGCCGAAATTTCCCGGAACAGCATAAATATGCTCTGCTTTTTCCATTATACCATAGTCAATGGATTCATTTTTGAAGGCTCTAAACTCGTCGTGCAGAACGCGCTCAAAATCCGTTTTCCCGATTGCGCTTCCGATTTTTTCAAGCCCGGCATAGGTGTCCGGCAGATATTCGGCAAACTTTTTCAAGACGCTGGAAATTTTCCAGACAAACATTCCGCTGTT
The DNA here is from genome assembly GCA_031282435.1 of Spirochaetaceae bacterium. Taxonomy (GTDB): domain Bacteria; phylum Spirochaetota; class Spirochaetia; order Treponematales; family Breznakiellaceae; genus JAIRMY01. The sequence continues at coordinate 6,944 of JAITDS010000128.1, read as the reverse complement.
CCAAAGATATTGGCCGGAAGAAAAATATTCTTCGGCGGTTTGCTGATCAGGTTTTTCTCTGAAAGCTTTAACTGTGTGTACACCCGGATAATTGCAGATTTCGTATTTGCTGAATTTAATATAGCCGTAGCCAGTTTCCGGATAAGTTGGGGTTATCCCGATAGTGACAAGGTTTTCGCCGTCTTCGGCTACTTTGGCCGCTGTCCGCATTGTCTTCAGATAACTTTTTTCGTCCTTGATAAGATGATCCGAGGCCAGAACCATCATAATTGCATCCCCGTATCTGTGCTTTATAATTTCAGCGCCGAAACCAATTGCGGAGGCGGTGTTTTTGGAGACAGGCTCTACCAGTATATTTTCGCGGGGAATCTGCGGAAGCTGGCGCTTTACAAGCTCGACATAATCCCTGTTGGTTATGATAGAAATATCTTCGTAATTTATAATTTGGGCCAGTCTTTTTACAGTGAGCTGTATCATAGTTCGGGCGTCTTCTGTAAACGAAAGAAATTGTTTCGGGAGTGTTTTTTTACTTTTGGGCCAAAAGCGTTCCCCCTTTCCGCCAGCCAGTATAAGAGCAGTTTCTTTCAAAATATGCCACCTTCATATTCGCTATAATTATAATATTGCTTTTTTTAATATTATTGTCGTTATTCGGGAAGTTTATGCATGAAAGAAGTAAAGCCGAAACACAAGCCGGCCCGGGAGGATTTGAGTATATATTAAACTCATAGGGTTATTCTAAAAAAATGGCGTTTGTATAATACTTGAAAGGAAAAATATTATGCTCTCAGCGCAAGAGATTTACTCCAAGCTTTATGATATTACAAGCAGTAACATGCTGGACGCAAACGGAACGCAGCTGTCTTTTTCAAAAGACGTTTTTATGCTTAGTTCTGAGTACGGCTACGGGACATTTGATGCGGCAAAAGCGTCCTATCTTGATAATAAAAGTTTTTATTATGCGGCGTATATCGGACTGATGAAACGCTACCCGGACGAATTAGGCATTGCGAATTTTCTTAATGTTAACTGGAAGCTTCCAAAAAGGATTTTTCAGGAAAAACTTATAAAGGGCGTTATGGATTCGCGGGAGTACAGTATCAAAAAGGGTAAATTAATTAATAATATTTATTCTTTTGATACGCTGATTGGGGCTGCTCTTGTGCCATTGAGAAAAGACAGCTTTAAAACCACGATTAAGCACAAATTATATAATTTATATATTTCTCTGCCCGCACCGCTTAAAAAATTTTGCAAAAAAATATATTTGGCTTTACAACGTGAATTTAGAAAGAAGTAGAATATGAAGGCGCTTAATATCACAGATTTTGTATTTAAGTTTACTGATAAGGCCAAGCCTGTTTTATCTAAATTACTGCCTGTTGAGTGGCTTCGCGCTGTAAAAAAAATAATGGTTCAGCGCTGCGTTGACAAAATAGGGAATAATGCTTTTAAAAAATTGGGTAGTCATTCCTTGCTAGACGGCGTTAATTTAATCGGCTATATCAAAGGTGAAATCGGGCTTGGGCAAAGTATGCGCCTTTTGGCCAGAGCGCTGGACGCAAGCGACTTCCCGTTTACGATTTATAATTATCAGCAGGTAAGCGTTATGCGTTTCGGCGATTCTGAATGGGACAGCAAAATAACAAATACTGTGCCGTATAATATTAATATATTTCATATAAATCCTTATGAACTTCCAATTGCGTTTTCACGGCTTGGGCGCAAAGTTTGGGACAGCCGGTATAATATAGGTTTCTGGCTGTGGGAACTGGAGCAGTTTCCTGAAAGCTGGATCCCGTCGATCAATCTTGTTGATGAAATATGGACACCCTCGGATTTCAGCGCGGCGGCAATAAAAAAAGTAACGGATAAACCTGTTTATACAATGCCCTATCCATTGACTGCGCCGGCGGACACAGAGTTTGGCCGTTCTTTTTTCGGCTTGCCGGAGGAGAAATATCTGTATCTGGTTATGTATGACAGTAACTCAACAATGGAACGCAAAAACCCACTGGGGGCTGTCAGGGCGTTTAAAACGGCATTCGCCCCGGATGATAAAAGCGTCGGGCTGGTTCTGAAAATAAATAATGCCCAGAAAAAAGATCTGGATATTATACAAAAAGAAATACTGGGCTATAAAAATATTTATCAGATTGCCGAGATTTTGAGCAAAATTCAGGTTAATTCCCTTATTGCCTGTGCGGATGTTTTTGTTTCCCTGCATCGCGCGGAGGGGTTCGGTCTGCCGCTCGCTGAAGCTATGCTTATTGGCACGCCTGTTATAGCTACAAATTGGTCTTCGACAACTGAATTTATGTCTCAAGATAAAGCTTGCCTGGTAGATTTTGAATTTGTTGAAATAAAAAAACAGGTTGGCGCTTACGAAAAAGGCCAACGCTGGGCAGAACCGGATGTCGGGCAAGCGGCGCAATATATGCGCAGGCTTTTTGAAGACAGGGCTTACGCCGCACAACAGGCAAAAAAAGCGCAGGATTATATTAGTGATAAGTTAAGTGTTTCACGGGCTGTAGGTAAAGTAAATGCACGGGTTTTGGGGATTTATAATTGCCTACAGCGCTCCTGATTGTAGATATTTTAGATAAAAGTCATTGACCTTGACACAGTTCTTTCTTTGTTTTTTGCGTGAATGTCGTTTTGCGGCTTGACTCTCTGGGATTGAGATTCAGTTTTTTTATCGTTTCAGTGTCACACCCGCATCTTTCCAAGTATCCCAAGCAACAGAATCTATAACTTTACCTGTCTCAGTATCATAGACTACAATATTTATCCCACGAGAGTTTATCGCGTATTCCTCGCTGTTCAGCACAATAGAAGCTTTTCCCCTAGATTGTTTGTCTGTAACATTAGTAGTCGAGGAGACGATACTGTATCCTATACCATTTGGTAATATACCACTTGATTGCATTTCTTCACCCTTTAAATCTCCATATGACTCGTAAACCACACCACCGTTTTGCCACACGCCAACAAAACTTGCTTTGTAAACGCTTTTCAAATCAGACTTAAATCCAAGCTCGGCGAAACTCGCCATTTGCTCATCCGTCAAATTTTTAGAGGCTTCATCACAAATAGAGAAAAATAATGTAAACCTTGGATTGTTTATATATTCAAGATAATATTTTAAGTTATTTGTATGTGAAAGCAAATACGGTAAAAAACGTTTGTAGTCATCTTGCCATTCCACATAATTGGATTGTCCATATCTATCCTGTAAATCATAATGAGCCAACAACCATTGACTAAACCAATCAGTATATTTCAGCCCGCCGTAAATGTTGAAATGATTAACATCGCGGAAGTCGGTTTCAAAATTGATGCCCATTTCGTCTACATAGTGTGAAGTATCCAGCACATCTAAACCAGCATTAGCAAGTTGCTTTTTTGTCCAATTTAGATACGCAAAATGCTCCTTTTGCATATATGGGGCTACCAGAAACAGATACTTGGATTCTGTGTCGGCGGTACAGTAGTTGACAAGGTCACTTACCGCTTTTTCAATATTTTTTCCGGGAGAAACAGGAGCAACGTCGTAATCAACTCTGGTTGGTGATTCCTGCGCTTTGACTACATTACTGAAATTAGCTCCCATAAATACAGTTGAGTACGGGTAGCCAAAATCTCTCGCATCAAGTTCTTTCCACCGCTGATGGTATTTTGTTATCGGGAAGTAATAGTCAAACTTCTCACTTGCATGGGCAGTGCCTTCCGTCAGCAGTGTGTCAATTGCTGCAAATCGGTTTAGGGAAAAATTCATTGAATCTACAGCGTTGCGAATACTCTGCTCATTTCGTTCATTGTGTGCCGAAGTTCGCAAATCTACAATAAATAGTTTTGGTGTTTGTGTTTTTTTTGCCTCGATAATCATATTTTTAGCGATTGGAAACGGCATTCCTGGAGAACTCATTTCCATAGAGGCAATACCATAGTCGTTATAAGCTTTTGACGGCAACCAGGAGGCATAAACCGAGCTTGCTCCGATATAGATAACATCAACCGAATTGCGCGGCAGATTGTAGAAAGTTCTAAAAGTCGGTATGCCACTGTTAGGCGGCGCTTGGAATATAGCGCACACGCTAAAAGAGCCTATCCCAACAATAGTCATAAATATTATTGCCCTAATCAGTTTCTTCAAGCATACACCTCCTAAAACCCAGCGTATATAAACGCTGCAGGGTCATATCCCGGCCCGTAACAGCCAAATATAACTATCGCAAACAACAATACAAGCCAAACTAGCCAGCGGTAAACAATGTTTTGTTTTGCCAAGCGTTCCCTTATACCGCCTTTTTCCGCAGATGAAAGTTGCAATGTAGATACAATCAGAATAAGAACAAGACTGATAGCTAAAACAATTATCTCTTTTTCATCAATACCAATTTTATCCCAAATTGTTTTATCGAACATGGAGTACAGTAAGTCAAGAAAATTAGCCTTGATATTTGTAAGCCCTGTTTTCCAAAAAAGAAAACCATCAGTCAAATCCACTGCACGCCCGAACGATACACTGAACATAAACAGCAAAAATGAGCGGACGCTTTCAAATAAATGCCAACTCCAAGCCTCTGTGTTTATCTTCAGCATTTTTTTTAGCTTATCGAACAAAGGCCGCAGTAATAAGCCGCCAACAATCATTACAAAGAAAAATAACCCGCTGGAACAAATATATTTCCATGAACCTCCATGCCAAAAACCAACGCAAAACCAAGTGACCAGCATCGAAATGTAAAGAACAATATCTTGTCCTGCTTTTTTTCCAAGCTTCGCTTTTAATTTCTTGCCGAATTTCTTGCCGAGAGCACGGCGCACAGGGTACATAACATAATCTTTCAGCCAAAAACCAAGCGTTATATGCCATCGTTGCCACACTTCGGACAGGGAACGGGAGTTAAACGGCTGCAAAAAGTTTTCAGGCAACTTAATGCCTAGCATTTCAGATACGCCGAGGATTATATCCATGCTGCCGCTGAAATTGGAGTACAGCTGCGCTGCATAGCTTATTGCACCGATAAGAACAAATCCTCCGCCTATTTCAGAGTAAGTCGCATAAATCTGGCTGACAATTTTTGCAAGGCGTTCCGAAACTACTATTACTTTAAATAAGCCCCACAAAAAGCGCTGAATACCAAACGTAAACTTATCGTAGTTAAACTTGTGACCTGTAAAAAGCGTTTCCCCAATTTCATTATATCTCGTGAATGGGCCGCTAACCATCTGAGGGAAATAACAGGCAAAGAACATTACTTTAATGGGATTTCGCTCCGCCTTGTATTTGCCCCAGCTTACGTCAATAAAATATCCTAACAGTATGAAAGTAAAATACGAAATTCCCAGCGGCGCGACCCAATTTGGCGCTGGAATTCGCTTTTCAATGCCGAGTATACTCAGCAGCCAGTTCCCATTATTTATAAAAAACAAATTTTCTTTATAGACCATTAATATTATTGCCATTATTGCGATCACGCTCACAGTAATGGCCTTTTTATGTTTGGAATATTTTTCAAGCCCAAGCGCCCCCGCCCACACAAAAACAGACATTCCCAACATAATTGTAAACGAAACGACGCTACTACTATAAATGTAGAAAAAAACGCTCGCAGCAAAAGGAATATAGGAGCGTATTTTTAACGGCATGACATAGTATAAAAATACTGTCGCCGCTACAAATATAAAATAATATAGAGTTGTTATTCCCATTAGATATCCCCCAAGTATTTTTGTCCATAACAGAAGCAGATTCTCTACGAAATGAACGGCAGAAGTTGACTGTAAGTCTCATGCCACAATTCATATCCTTTGTCTTGACGGTGGTCTGGTAAGTTGTACTTATCTTTAAGCCATTTCCCAATAAAAGTTGTAAATTTGACAGCGCCATGAACGTGCAAATGAACTTCATCTGCGAAATCTTTATCCCACTCTATACCTATATCATTGATGTAGTCATAGGCGGTATCCAAAACCAAATATCCTGCGTCAGCTAATTGTTTTTTTGTATAATTCCAATAGGATAAATGGTTGTTGGAGTTTCCAAGATTCATCGGCGGTCTGACAAACAAGTAATCTGCATCAGTGTTTTTTATGAACTTCAGCAGATCTCCTAACTGTTCATCTATGAATTGGGAAGCAACAGGTTCTGACAAATACTGCTCCAAAGTTAGAGCCTTTATGGGCTTACGATTAAATGTCATGGCGTATCCCATAAAATAGTATTGTTTGTTGTGGATAGAAGAAGAAATCTGTTGAGGCAAGTCTTTCCATGATGAGTGCCAAAAAATCAGAGGAACTACATAGCTGAGTTTATCGTGACTGCTTTGGGGTTCTGGTTCCAACAAATCCACGCCGTTACAAATCGCTTCGTAGCGATTTGGCGAAAGAATATCCATATAATCTGTTGTTGGTCTAAACGATCTTTCGGGTATTCCATAGCCTTTATCATGATTCACAGCTTCGCTTACCAATGCCGCCAAATCAATAACTATAAGTTTCGGTGACTGCGTCCTCAACGCTTCTGCAATCAAATATTTAATAGTTATAGAAGATGCCGAGGGTGGGGCAAGTAAAATGCTGGAAATACCAGTCTGCTCATAAATAAGCGGCGGAATAAACGACCGGGCCGCACTGCTTGAACCAATATAAATAACATCAGCGCTATTATCTGGTATGGAATACAAAGCTTTGAATGCGCTCTTTGCAGCAAAATATCGTCCGTCCCCAGCGCATAATAAAGAAGAAACCGCAGAAAAACCCAGTATTACAACAACTAAAAAAACAATGGCGCGGATGGCTTTATTTAATTTCATTGTTATTAAGCTCCTGCGGTGACGGGGATATTCTGGCCAGTAATCGTATCCGCGCCGGGGGAGAGAAGAAACTCAAAAGCCGGAACGACATCGTCAGGCGTGAGCAGACGTTTTATCGGGCTT
>JAITDS010000127.1 GCA_031282435.1 Spirochaetaceae bacterium | reverse complement strand
AAATGCGCCCGAATTTTTATACGACTAGAAAGCCGGTGCCCGTTTTGTTGTAAAGGTCAATGGAGAAAAGCCGCCGGCGGGTTCTATGAAACCGGAATTGCCGCAGTGCCGAACAGGGTGAGCGCATATAAAAAACGAAGGAAAAGTGAAAAACTCCGCTCAGTCTGCCACCGGAGGCTTCGCGGGGAAGCGTACAATTACGATGCCGCTGCCTCCCGCGCCGCCGCGATGGTTCCACGAACCGCCGCCGCCGTTGCCGGTATTAGGAGTTCCCGTTTTGCCGGCCCAATTCCAATTATATCCCGGAGCTGTACCGCCGCCTCTGGAATACGTTACGTTTGATCCGGTAATATTACTCACTCTGCCGGGTCCGCCACGGGCATCAGCTTCTGCTTCAGTTTTCGTATCAACCGTAGCGCCCGTTAAACCCGGTCCCCCCGCGCCGCCGCCGCCCGCTGAGTAATCGCCATCGCTCATATTAACTCCGCCCAAATTACCGTAAGAAACAGCTATACCGGAAGGATATGTCCCTTGTAGAACAGCCGGACTTGACGAACCTCCACCGGACGAACCTCCCGCAAATCCGGCATTATTTTTGGCTGGTCCTTCGCGTTTGGCGCCGGCGCCGCCGCCTTTGGCAATAAATGCTGTCCCAAACGCGGAATCACCGCCGTTGCTTCCGTTGGTATACCCCGAATCTCCTACCTTCCTAGATAATCCGCCCGCGCCGCCTAAACCGACCGTAACATTGTAAGCCCGCGTACCGCTAAGCGCATAACTATACTTGTTTCCGTCTTTTTGCGTTTCTATCATGCCGCCCGCTCCCGCGCCGCTTCCCGACCAGTCTGCACCTCCCGAGCCGCCGCCGCCCGCCACTACAAGCACCCAGGCGTTCAAACCGGTGTTCCCGCCTTCACTGAATACAAGAGCGCCGCTCGACGTAAATATATGTATTTCATCGTAAGCGCCGTCCGCGTTTTTCACTATGCTAATTCCGCCGCCTGCCGCTCTGTACTCCGTTGGGATAGGGTCATTTGGCGCGGCTCTTTGTATGTTCAATAAATATGTCTTTTCATAATTAGAATTATCCGCAGTTGTCTTTTCTACGATAATCTCTACGGACAGCGTTGTAACGGTGCTGCCGGGCGGTATTGTAAGAGTCCCGCCGTTAAGCGATCCGTTGCCGCTTTTTAACGATACTTTTGCGGACGCCTCATTATCAGACGGTTTCGCGTCAATAGTTATAGCTCCATAATACGGTATGTTTACCGTTTGCGCGTTCTGAATTGGCAAAGGCTGTTCCCAGCCGCCACCGGGTTTTGCAAGCGTAATTGACTTTAACGTAAGGTCAGGTTCATAACTTACGGTAAAATTGTATATACGTGTCTGCTCCGCCGGCGGCAATTCATCCCGCGTTACCGTTATTATATATTTCTTTTTGCCTTCTTTAAGCGGAATGTCATTAAGATTGTCAATCATCTCTTCACTACCGCTCGTTACGTCCTTTATGCTTAGTACGGCATTCGGGTCTTCCGGCACGGCTATTAGGGCAAACGTCATTTCGGCGAGTCCGATATTTTCTTCACTTACATCATCACCGCCATCCTCACCTTTCGGGGCGACCGGCACGATATGAGGGATTAGCGCCGTATAATCTAATTTATCTGAAAGTTCAGGAGTGATTACCGCCGGCACGTTTACGCCAAGCTCGGCAAGGAAACTGCTTTTTACAGGAATTTGGCTGAACGTAGCGCTTATCGTAACATTCGCCGCGGGCATAGTAAACTGCCATTCATTGGGGGCTGTTTTTTTATAGGTTAAGCTTTTTTGACCTTGTTTAATGCTGAGAGTTTGTATATACCACGGATAAGCAGGACTTGTCCCATCCCCCGTCCCACCCTCAACGGAATTTATACCTTCAGGCGCTTTTCCATCGCCCGCCCATTCAGAAGCGGCCGCCGGATAAGCATTTACGATTACCGATTGAGGCGGAGAAGCTTTTGAACGGCTTGCGGTTATAACGCCGTTCTCCGCCGCCAAAACGGTTATAGTGTAATTGCCCTTTGTGCCGTCATCGCCGTCGGCATCTATTACCCCACTGTTTCCCTCACAAGATATGAACGCCGATGCCGCTAAAACAGTGATGCCAAACCACATTATTTTACGCATAAACGCCTTCCCTTTCCCGCAATACATCGATTACAGGCTGACTTATTATAATATCAACATAAGCAAAGCCCCTTAGCAAAGTCAAAAAACTTACGGCAATTTGCGGCAATTCCGGTTTCAAATATGAAAAACATCGGTAATGTGCTAAACTTGTCATAACTATTCAGCGGGGGGAAAGTCTCCCCCCTAGCTACAGCCCCGCACTCCGGTCGGTATGCCCGCGCCTACGGCGCGCCCGTACCTTCCTACGTTTGGTCTTCCGCTACCCCCCTGTGCGGGGGCGCGGCCCCCGCAACGCCCCCCGCCCCCCATCCCGGTGGTGTTTTGGTTCTCCGATAAAAAAGGTGCCGGATAGTTACCAATAATTTCAGGACACAACCAAAACGTCTATAATTTACAAAATATATGCCTTTTACGCTGAATTTATGATAGCGAAGCGTGATAAGCCAGCGTTATTTAATTTAGGGGGTACGCCGCAACCGTGTGCGGCGTAGGGGGGCGCGTAACAAAAGGGACGGTTTGCGAGTCCTGATTGGAAACAGCGCCCCCCTTTATATGTGGCGGTGATTACACGAATAAAAGTTCGTAACCAATGTAGAAGACAGGGGCGGAAAGCGCGAGCGAATCAACGGAATCCAGAATACCGCCGCGTCCCGGAATAATCGAACCGGAATCTTTGACGGCGGCGCTTCGTTTTAACGCCGATTCGGCAAGGTCGCCAAGCACCGCGGCTGCTCCGGTAAAAAATCCAAGCGCAAAACCGGAAATTAGCGGGGAGAAGCGCGCCGCGTTGAAGATATTGGGCGGAAGCGCGGCGAAAGCGATGCCCAGAGCGATTGAGGCTAAAATACCGGCGATAAAACCGGCAAGGCTTTTATTCGGACTTACAGCAAAAATCCCGCGGTTCGTTTTGCCGAATAACATACCCGCCACCCACGCAAGCGAATCGTTGGCAAAAACTACGCAAAGGAAGGCGATAATCAGAACTGATGAATTTGAAAAACTGTTCATAAGAATGATCCAGCTTAAAAAAGACGACGGGTAGAACATTAGGGCAAAACCCGCAACGGCGCGTCTGAATGTTTTGTCCAGCTTAGTTTCGACCGCCTCATTTTTGGCGGAAATAAATACGCCGGAGACGAGCAGCCAGCCGGCTCCTATAAGGTTTAAAATAGATATTATAAGATAATTAAACTGAAAACTTACAAAAAGTGTCATTCCTAGCGGGGTTAATGCCCCTAAAACACCTGCTTCAACACGCGAAATCGTTAAATTCTTCTTTTTTAAAATATCCGCGAACTCTATCGCGCCTAAAATACAGAAAATCGTTACTAGTATATTGATGGCAAGATGATTCCGCTGCGGCAGGAAAATAACCACGGCAAGGCATAGCGGAATGCCTATAAAAAAAATTAAAAGCCGTTCAACGAGTTTATTCATTGGTTCACCGGTTCACCGCGCGGATTTGAACGCCGTCCAAACTTGCCGCCGGAGCCGGCTGTTGCGGCTCCAAAACGGCGTTCCCTTGCCGCGTAGGCGGCAAGGGCCGCATCAAAATCTTCATTAGAGAAATCCGGCCAAAACTTGTCCGTTATAAAATATTCGGCGTATGCCGCTTCCCATAACAAAAAATTACTGGTACGAAATTCCCCTGCGGTCCTTATGATAAGGTCGGGATCAGGCAAATCAGGGTTATCAAGGTTGTTGCTAAGGATATTTTCATCCAGCGTATCGGCGGCTTCGGCGCAAGAAACATTGGGCAAATTCTGCAAATAGCGTCTAGCCGCTCGAACGATGGCGTTTCTTCCGCCGTAATTTAGGGCAAGAATGACCTGCATCCCGTCAAAATCTTTCGTATCGGCGCGCGCTTCGTCAATTTCCGCTATAATATCCGGCGCAAGACCGGTTATATCTCCCGTGTGCCTTATTCTAATGTGATTTTTGCGGTAAAAATCAAGCTCTCGTGTTAGATGCTGTTTAACAAGAGACATGATAAAGTCAACCTCCCGCGAGGCGCGCTTCCAATTTTCGGTGGAAAACACGAATAAGGTTAAGTAACGTATACCGCGCAAACTTGCGGTCTCAACGATACGCCGGGCGGTTTTTAAGCCTTCCGTATGACCGCTTGTCCGCGCTATGCCTTTATTCAAAGCCCATCTGCCGTTCCCGTCCATGATAATTCCCACATGGCGCGGAAGTGTTTCATTTGGGCTTTTATTTTTAACTGCTCCGGTGCCGTCCAACTCGCTTAAACTTCCATTATCTCTTTTTCTTTGTCTTTGACAGTTTTATCAACTTTGCCTATATAAATATCGGTCAGCTTTTGCAGTTCCGAAGAAGCCTTGCTCTCTTCGTCTTCAGTCAAACCGCCGTCTTTCAGTAATTTTTTTAGTTCGTCATTACCGTCACGGCGAATATTACGAACCGCGACACGCGCCTGCTCAGCCTGCGCTTTTGCCTGTTTAACAATTTCTTTGCGCCGGTCGCCTGTAAGGGGCGGTATGCTTATCCGTATCAACTTCCCGTCGTTGGAAGGGTTAAGCGAAAGTTCAGATGTAAGTATGGCCTTTTCTATCTCGCCAAGCAGAGCCTTATCCCAAGGCTGAATTACGACAAGACGCGCTTCCGGGATGGAGATGTTAGCGACTTCTTTAAGCGGGGATTTTGCGCCGTAAGCGTCAACGCGGATTTTGTCAAACAATGCGGCGGAGGCCCGGCCTGTGCGTAAGAGCGCAAAACCGTCTTCCAATGCCGCAAGAGTTTTTTTCATTTTATCTTCGTATCGTTTTAACACGTCATTCATAAAAACCACCCACCGTTAGCCTGACGGTTTTCAAAACCGGCAGGCTTAAAATGTTATGCGCCAACTCTAAAGCTAATAAATTGATCTATTTTGAATTCGACATTCAACTTTTTTCCTTCATTAGCAAGCGCCTGTTTTACCGTAATTTTATCGTCTTTGATATAAGGCTGATCAAGAAGGCAAATTTCGGAGATATATTTGTTCAGTTTGCCTTTCAAAATACCTTCTAACACATTCGCGGGTTTGCCTTTCAGTTTTTCATCGGATTCCATCTGTTTGCGAAAAAGTTCTTCCTGTTCTTTAAGCAGAGCCGGGTCAATGTCGTTGGCGCTTATGGCCAGCGGATTAAAGGCGGCAATGTGCATAGCAAGTGTAACGACAAAATCTTTGGCTTCTTCTTTCGCAAATACTTCCGGTTTATCGGCGGAAACAAGGATAAGCACCCCGATAGCTCCGTCGCCATGAACGTAAGTACCGATATGCTGATTACCGGCGGCTTTAATCGTTTTTGTACGCTTAAGGCTCATGTTTTCACGGATTGTTGTCGCCAGATCTTTTACCATGGCGTTAAGCCGTTCATCCGTTTCCGAATATTTTTCATCCAATATTTTATCAGCAATTTTACCGCCTAACGCAATAAAATCGGGATTACGGGCGACAAAATCTGTCTCGGAGGCAAGTTCCACCAAAACAGCGCAGCCGTCTTTCGTTTTTAACGTTACACGTCGCTGATTAGTGGCGCGGTCGGCGCGTTTAGCGGCAGCGGCTAAGCCTTTTTCTTTTAATATTTTAACAGCTTTGTCAAAATCTCCATTGGTTTCGGTAAGTGTCTTTTTACATTCCGCAGGACCCACGCCGGTCTCATCGCGTAGTCTTTTAACATCGGCAGCGGTTACAGCCATATATTCTCCTATAAAAACTAATTTTATGTCATAAATACGGGAATGTAAGCGTCAACATGGTTGAAAAAATCAAAACGCTACATTCTCATGCGGTTAATTACTCTCTTCGTAAACTTTATCAACATCCACAGAAAAATCCTCTTCCTCGCTGGCGGGCGGCGCGGCGTCATTATCTTTTATTTGGTAATGTTCAATGTCGATTTCCTCGTCCTCCTCGCGTATGGATATATCTGTAATAACGTCAATTCCTTCTTCGTCCTCTCCGCCGCCTTCCACTATGCGCAGTCCGGCTTCGTTATCTTCGTCAACTACCGCGTTAGCGATTATTTGAGTGAAAAGACTGATAGCGCGAATGGCGTCGTCATTACCGGGTATGGGATAATCAATGCCTTCAGGATTACAGTTCGTATCGACTACGGCAACGATAGGAATGTGCATACGCCGTGCTTCCGCGACGGCTATTGCTTCTTTTCGGGTATCAACGACAAAAAGAATTCCGGGAAGTTCTTTCATTTCTTTGATGCCGCCAAGGTTTTTTTGTAGTTTTGCCCGCTCTTTGCCGAGCGCGGCGATCTCTTTTTTAGTGAGGTTCTCGAAAGTGCCGTCAATTTCCATTTTTTCAAGTTTTTTAAGCCGCAACAGTGATTTTTTTATTGTTGAAAAATTGGTCAACATTCCGCCAAGCCAGCGGTTATTTACATAAAACATCCCGCAACGTTCCGCTTCTTTCTGTATGGCTTGCTGCGCCTGCTTTTTTGTGCCTACAAACAGTACGGTTTTTTGAGCGGCTATCACCTTGCGTACCGCGTTGTACGCTTCTTTACTTGACTGTATCGTCTTTTGCAAATCGATGATGTGAATGCCGTTTCGTTCCGCAAAAATATATTTTTTCATTCGCGGATCCCAGCGTTTTACCTGATGACCGAAATGTACTCCCGATTCAAGCAGGCTTTTCATTGTAACTACCGTCACAAACTCCTCCGTTTCCGTCACGGATGCAGCAAAATCTGTCCCGTTTCGGAGCCTTACATAGTACTCATCACGTATTATTCACTGTTAATTTTAAAATACAGCGTCATCGTGATGGAAGATATATTTATACTATCACAACTCTCAAAAATTATACAAGCCCCCGCGTTGCTTCATTTTGAAAAAGTAACCTAAATTAAGACAGACTATCCGATAATATCAGTTCCCGGAGGTCAATACGGGGTTATCTATGCAAGGAAAACAAAACATCATCGCCGACTACCGTTCCCGCTATCGGAACGCAAAGCGGAAAGAAAAAACAACCATCCTGAACGAAGTGCTGTTTATCACCGAGTATAACCGGAAGTACGCTATAACCTCATATAAGGGATACAGCTTGTTTCGCTCTATCCGGGGATCATGTATGACGGAGAAACAGGTCATTACGGGCA
>JAITDS010000069.1 GCA_031282435.1 Spirochaetaceae bacterium | reverse complement strand
GGGGGGGGGGGGCTTTGACGCCATCGGGGGTCATGCCCCCCGCAGAGGGGGGAGCGGAAGACTTGCCACCTACGGTGTCAAGTCTTTTAGGAGTTTTGCTTTGCAAAACTCCACGCATTTTGGCAAGGCTGTAGCGGGGGGTCGGCAAAATTTGCCGCGGCAATTTGACGCCCCCCTCCCCCCGCTGAACAGTTACAACAAGTTTAGCACATTACCGAGTTTTTAAAATACATCCGCGGACATTTATCAGGCTTTGTTTACACATAGTCGCCGATGCGCCGGCTCTCCAACTCTATTGAATAACCATGGCGCGGCACGTTATTATTATTTGTAAATAATCGTGAAATTATACGGGGGGTTATGATGAAAGAAATTTTAGATTTTTTGGCGGAGTGTAGGCAGTTTTTTTTGGCTACGGAGGAAAAATCTCAACCGCGTGTTCGTCCTATGGGTGTTGCTTTTGAATACAAGGGTAAACTTTGTTTTTGTACTAGCAACAAGAAAAAATTGTTTGCGCAGATGAAGGCTAATCCCAAAATAGAAATTTGCGCGTCTAACGGCAATAAATGGCTGCGCGTTGCGGGAACAGTCGCCTTCAACACGGAAAGAGAAGCGAAAGAAAAAGCTCTGGAAGCCGCTCCTATGCTGAAGAATTTATATAAAGTTGACGACGACATATTCGAAATATTTCATTTTGAAAGCGCCACCGCGGTTTTTAACGACATGGCGGGGAACACAAAAGAACTAAAACTTTAATAGAGTTGTTCAAAAACTGAAGCTTTTGCAAGCCAAGCATGGCGGCCATGCTTGGCTTGGCCAACAACCGCTAAAAACTTGTTCGATAAGCATCCGGGTTATTAAACAAGCCCAATGTCCGCAAGGCCGTCGCCTGCGCCGCCTTTCATAGTAAAGGGGGCGCAGGGGTCTGGAAATTTAATGTCAGAAC
This sequence comes from Spirochaetaceae bacterium, assembly GCA_031282435.1. Classification (GTDB taxonomy): domain Bacteria; phylum Spirochaetota; class Spirochaetia; order Treponematales; family Breznakiellaceae; genus JAIRMY01. The sequence continues at coordinate 7,475 of JAITDS010000069.1, read as the reverse complement.
TGGCGGCTCAGATACTCTATAACGGCAAGACCTTGTTCCGCGCCGGAGAGCGGAGTGTGATTTCTGTCGCGTACACATTCCACAGCGTCGGCAAGCATACCGGCAAAATATCCTGTAGGCCCTTCAAAATTAGAACATATTTTCGACAGAGAACGAAATCCTTCCGCGTAAGGAGAGGCGGCGCTTTTGTAAACTTCAAACACACCATTCCCTATACGGAGCTTGCCGAATGAACAGGAAATTTCAATCTCAAACACAAGATGATCCCGCCCAGCCCCAAGCTCAATACAAAACGGGATATTTCCGGCGGTGGCGGCTTCAGGCCGAAAGCCGCGGGACTTCCGGCAACAGGCATCCCCGTATAGGAAGGCCGTACCGCTCGTTGACAGCAAATCCGCTCCAAAACGCCGTTTATGTTTCAAAGAAACATCGCACAGGAACATAATCGCGTCAACAAGATGCGTCCCGTCATGCCAAAGAACGTCAATTAAACGTCTATTTATACCCATATAAAGACTTGCTTTGATAGAAAGTAATTTACCTAGAGTATTATTCATTAAAATTGAACGCGCCTCGTTGTAATCGGCGGAGTAACGGCGCTCATGATTTATAATTATGTGGATTTTGGGCGTAAGCGCGGTGATTTTACGAGCTGCTTTGAGGGAATCGGCAAGCGGTTTTTCGCAAATGACAACCGGAACACCCGTTTTTGCCGCAAGGCGGCAGTAAAAAAGATGACTGTCCGGGTAGGTTGCGACGCATAGTATTTTACATGGATTGTCAGCCAGCATATCTTCGGCCCTGTGGTATACAGGAACATTCCAGCGTTCCGCAAAAATCTTTCGTCTTTCGGGTAATATATCCGCTCCGGCAATTAATTTACAGTTTGGGTTGGCAAAGACCGCTCCGGCATGGGTGCAGGGTTTTTCGCGCAGCGTATCGTTTTCTAACAGGCTTGCGATGCGTCCTAATCCTACTATTGCAACCGGAATTATATCCTGCTTAGCGGCTTCCATTGTTGAATACTTTTTGTCAATTTGTCAAACTGAGCCTGTTTTACGCCATTTGCATATACGCTCGTAAGAGGCGTTAATTCTTGCCGACTTCTCCGTAGCTTTTTTCATATTGCCTTCATGCAATATGTGGCGGTCCGGATGGTGAATTTTCATCAGTCGTTTATGGGCGGCCTTACATTCTTCCTCGCTTGCGCCGAATTTAAGTCCCAATTCAGCGAAATCGACTCTAAGCGCCTCCGGAATTGCCGGTTTTGCCTGTTTGCCGGAACGCGGACTGCTCCAATCAGCAGTCTTTCCACCTAAATCACTAAAAGCATCCTGTTTTGTATATGGTGAATCTTTCCCGTTTAAAAAATCGTCAAGCTCGTCAAAAGCCTCCGCTACATCAGGGTCGCCAGAATAATACCGGGCGCGGCTGTATGAGCTGGAGCTATCTTTCCAGTCATTGCTTTCATTGAGATAACTTCGCAGTACGTCACCTAAGCGGTTAAAAATCCCCACTTCCTCTGTATAGCACGGAAATTAGATTGATTCAATAGAGTTGTCCATGTCGTCAGTAATTCCGGTTTCAAATATGAAAAACCTTTCTGTGTTTATAAAACAGATGTCTTTACGTTGTCAACCGGAGTTCCGCCGAACAATCAAGTTTTCAGGAGGCGCGTATGCAGTTTATAGGAATTGATTTACACACAAATCGATTTACCTGTTGTTATCGGGATGAGAACTCATCAGTAAACCAAAAGGCCAAACGGACGGAAACCTTTGACCTGACAGATGAGGGATTGGCGGCGTTTTATAAGACTTTGACTGAGGCTGCCTACGTCCTGGTTGAAGCCACAATAACCACCTTTGCGTTTGTCCGGCTGATTCGCAGTCATGTCAAGGAGGTCGTTATAGCGAACACCTATGAGCTGAAACAAATCAGTCTGGCGGGGACTAATACGGACAAGCCGGGCGCGGACAAACTCAGCCGGATTATCAAAACGCAAGGGCAGGGCGTTGGCTAACGGGGAAATACGCTTAAAACCGTTAATCAGAATTTGGGCGCGGTTTTCGGGGCTACGCTGTCGCTCCGGCCACGCCGCCCCTGCGGGGCTCCGCGTCTGCTTCGCACCCCTACAATCGCTTGCACGGCTCAAGCCGCTTTCAGCGGCTTGATTTTACGTTAGCCTTCCGGCGGTTTCAGCGCCGGAAGGCTAAACAGTTCACCGGACTGTTTTGTGTTTTACGAATCTGTTTGCGGGGCGTAAACTTCAGTTGACAGCTTAAAAGATATATTTTTGTAAATTGGACTTGTCCGCCAACCAAGCGGGCGGCGGACAAGTCCTTGCAAAATGCTACGCATTTTGCGTTTGTTTCCGCGCAACTCTAAAACTTAAGTTTCGGGTATATGTTTTGATCTATATTTTGACCTATATTCAAACCTGTAAAGTCCCAGTTTGCCTCCGTAAAATCGGCATTCGTCCAATTCTTTTCGTCGTTAAAGAAAGCAACGTCCTCACCAAGACCGGCGGCGGTATTCAGAGCGCCGTTTTCGAGGTTTGGCGTTGTTCCGGCGACGCTTGTGCCGGTTGTCATGCCTTTAAGCGCATAATTTGACAGTTGTCCGTTAAATGCCAGCTTATTGCCGATTACACGGTCGTTGTATACATTACCACCCGCGATTGCCAAAACTCTTGGATTAAGGGCAAAGCAGTTTTCAATTTTGTTGTCAGTTATCTCGGTATTTATTCTCCCGATTAGTCCGCCTGCGGCTGATTGCTGGTTATTATTGTTACTTGTTTTTACCAGATTTATATCCATAGTGGAATAAGAATTTGTCATTTGGAAGCCGATGGTTTTGGTATTCTCATTATGGTAGAAAACATCGCCTACAATTCCACCCGCGACAATAAGACGATCCGAGCCTACGCTTAAATCGATTAAGCCTGCGGTATAGCAGTTTTTAATAACGGTGTTGTTGCCGGTGTAGACGGGACCTGTTTTTCCCACCAGTCCGCCAAAAGATAATAACACATCAGAGGTACCGCTGTTCGCTCCTAAATCCGCTATAATTTGAAGGTTGGATGAACAATTTTCAATAGTTGTAACCGCGCCGTTTAGAGGTACTGATACTATCTCGCCAATCAATCCGCCGACAATCAGCCATTTGCCCGATACGGCTAAGTCGTTGTATTTTAAAGTTCCGCTGACATGGACATTACGCAGCGTATAAGTGTCGTTACTATTATTCGTAGACAGAATTCTCCCGACGACACCGCCGAAGTGGCTGTGTCCTTTCATACTCAGCCCATCTCCTTTGGTACTGACTACTATATTAAAGTTTTCGATAACGGCTTTATTTCCAAGGCTGGTAAATAAACCGGTATCCCCGGCAAGGTCAGTACTGTCGCCCACTTTAGAAAGCTCCAATTTAATGGTTTTACCGTTGCCGTTAAAATTTCCACTGTAGCCATCAGGACCATTCCAAGCGTCAGACAGCGTTGTAAGGTCTATGTCGTTGGCTAGGTAGTAGTTTTTGCTCCGGTTCTCCGGAAGTCCAAGCGTCCTAAGCTGGGCGGCGGTCTGCACATAAAGATAGCTGTTTTCGCCGCTGCCGTGACTGCCGCCCAAGTTAAATGTCAAAGTAATTCCGGTTTTACCACCAGGAGCGGTTATAGATGTCCGGTACGACATAGTATCGTCGCTGTTTTTGCCGGTATATATAACGGCGAATTTTACCGGATTGCCCAGCGCCTTGTTTATCGCGACCTTCCAATTTTTAGTTCCCTTATCTATAGTTACGGTATGTTCCGTCCCGTCCGGCGTTACCGCCACAAGTCCGGTTACATTGTAATTATCGCCGCCCTGTAAAGTATATGTCCCGCTGTATGCGGTAAGGTTGCCGCTTTTCTTGAAAGTTACCGTGTACGTCATCGTCTCTTCGGCCTTACCCGGCACTGTTACCGTAATCGTTACCACAAGTTTCGTGTCGCTGTCCGACGGCAGATTAAGATCCGCGGGAAGGTCGTTTATGCTTATAGTCTGCGGCGAACCCTCTCCAGGTTCTCCCGCCTCACTCGTGGTTACAGTCTTGTACGTTATGGCCGCCTGCCCCTTGCCTTTAGGCTGGCACGCTGTAAGCGAAACCTTTGTCTCGCTCTGCGGCGCCTCGACGTTGTATGTCAGCTGGTCGCTCTTGAACTCTATCGGGGAATTGCCGCTCTCGTATCTAAACCCCAAAAATGAAAGATGGGCATCCTCGCTACCCGTGTTGGCCGGCGGCACAAGAAGTATCCAGTAAATGTTGGAAACGCTGCCGTTTGTAACGATAAGCGCGATTTCGGAAGGCTCTGACCCCGCTTCTCCTACCTTTACATCCCACGAGTATTGATATTTTTCAGCCGTCTCGGGATCTCCTCCATTCGGACCGCCGCCGTTTTCGCTAAGAAGGGCGGCATTTGCGTCCGGCGGCGGCGTTACAAGGGTTGATAAACCATCTACCGGAGTACCACCGTCTTGGCTAAGCTTTATTCTGGAATCGGCGCTAGCGGCTTCCGCCGTAATTTTAAGCGTCGCCTCCGCGTCCTCAGCCCCCTTAAACACGATAGAATAATCATAGACAGAAGGCCAGAAAGGAATAGGGTTATCCTCCTCGCCCCAGCCCAGATCCGGCAGAAGTTCGCCGTCGGCTTCCACGTTGTTGGCCTTTTTTACGGAAAGCGTCTCAAGGGAAGCGTCGGCACCGGGCGCTTTAAGGGTTATTACAGTGGTGTAAGATTTTGCGCCGTTAGAGGTTTTTACTTGGACGGTCAAAGGGTATCCCGATCCCCTCGCTGGAGGTGGCATATCCGTAAATGCGGCAGTTCCAACCTCCGCGCTTGTCATGCTGCCGGACTTTTGCTCCGCGCCTTCGTTGCTCCAACTAATTTGTATAGTAACATCCGGCTCTTTGGCTTCAGCCATTATGTTTATACTGCCGTTCAGTTCGTCGACATCGACGGCGGTGAACTCGCCCCTTTGGGAGTTAAAGCTGATAAGGTTTTGCATTGCGGGGTCGTTGGCGTAAAAGACGCTTATATTGCTGAGTTGAAGCTCCGCCGGAGGCGCCTGGATGCGTCCCCCTCCACCCGTCTCCCCGGACCCGGGAAGCTCGACAACGCCTTCCGCGCCCGGGCATCCTGAAAGCAGGAGTGTTCCCGCTAAAAAAACGCATGAAAAAAATAGAGTTTTAATACTTTTAGAAAGATTCATAATCATCCTCCTTAAATAAAAAAGATGTAAATTCCCGCAAACTGCCGGAATGTTAAGCAAAGAAAATGCTTAACGTTTTTAAGGCGGATGAATGTATTGCCTAGAAAAAAGGCTTAAATAATGTTGGGGGGGGGGGGGGCGTTTCTAAGTGTATTTACGCGAAAACGCGGGTTTTCCGTTACGCCGGAGACAGTCCGCGCCGCGCTTGAAACACATGAGAAAAGCGGTTGTCCGTATGAGCCGCGTACGGCTAAGGTTTTCATGATAGACAATATAGCGCAAAACGAGCGGATATGCAAGGCAATTGCCCCGCCGCAAACGAGTTTGCGGCGGGGCGCGAGGCGGCGGGTAAAACCAACGCGCTTATGCCGCGCAATGGGATAGAAGCGGTATGAAAACGCTTGCGTTTTCATAAGAGCGGATAGCCCGGTTTCCGGCGCGAAGCGCCGGAAATGCGCCCAAATGAAAAAAGAAACCATAGTAAAACCCGCTTACAGCCGCGTATGCCAACACCCTTTTCAACCCCGAAAGCACGGAGTAAAACCCGCTTTGGGTATGCCGCCGCGTAGCGGACTTAAAACCCGCTGGCGGGCGCGTAGCGGACATTAAACCCGCTGGCGGGTGGGTTGTAAGAAAAAAAGGGCAAAGGTAAGCTATGCGTATGAGAACATTAGGAATAAATATTGGATCCACAAGTTTAAAAATGGTATTGGCTGAGAGCGCCGAAGAAAAGACGCTTAATAAGCCAAAAGAATCTGACGGTGAAAAGGGAATTGACGCGCCTAGAGAGCTTAAAGTAATTTGGAGTGCCGCGACACCGCACGAAGGTAATTTTGCGGCGGCGGTAGATAAGTTACTGACCGAAGGCGGCATACAAAAAGGCACGCCGGTACTCGTAACAGGCAACGAAGGACGCTTCATGTTTGCGGCGGCGGGAACGCTTGAGCCGCTCTGCGTTGAAGCCGCGCTAAAAGCGCTCGAACTAACAGGAGAACTAAAAGGAGAGCCGCCCGCAGCCGTAGTGAGCATGGGAGGTGAAGACCTCATCGTATATTCGCTTAACGAGCATGGCAAAATAATAAACAACTTTTCCGGCAACAAGTGCGCGTCCGGAACAGGCGAATTCTTAAAACAGCAGTTGGCCCGCATGGACATGACGCTGGACGACATAAACAGAGTAAGCGAGAACGCGGTGGTTTACCCGTTATCGACCCGATGCTCCGTGTTTATGAAAAGCGACTGCACTCACCGCCTGAACAAACGCGAAGCGACAAAAGACGACATCGTAGTCTCGCTGTCCGACGTAATGGCGGTAAAAGTTATAGACTTCTTAAAACGCGCCAAAGTTACGCGAGGGCGCGTAGTGCTTACCGGCGGAATCACGCTGAACAAACACATAATCCGCTTTGTGCGGGAAAAAGCGCCGCAAATCGAGTTCATCATACCGGAAACCGCGCCCGTATTCGAAGCCTACGGCGCGGCGGCGCTGGCCGTCCAATCAGGGACACCGCTCCCCGCCTACGACAAACTCTTAAAACACAGCGAAATACGCTTTGGCACACTAAGCCCGCTCAAAGAGTGGCAGACAAAAGTACGCTTCTTTGAAAAGAGCGAAGGCCGCGTCAAGACGGGACGACCTTACATCCTCGGCGTGGACGGCGGCTCGACAACGACAAAAGCCTGTCTTGTGGACGCGGAAACGGACGAAATCGTGGCAAGCCACTACGGACGCACCCACGGAGACCCGGTAAAAGCGCTCAAAGAATGTATCAAAATAATACAAGACAAAGTCATCGCCGACACCGGCGGCAAAACGGTCGATATACGATACTGCGCCACGACAGGCTCATCCCGCGAGATACTCGGCGTATTTTTGGAAACACCCGGCGTATACAACGAAATAATAGCCCACGCGACAGGCACAACGTACTTTGACCCGGAAGTAGAAACGATATTCGAAATCGGAGGACAAGACGCGAAGTACGTACTGCTTAAAAACGGCGTACCGATAGACTACGCGATGAACGAAGCCTGTTCCGCCGGCACGGGCAGCTTTCTGGAAGAATCGGCGGCGGGCGACCTGTCCATACGCGATGCCCGCGACATAGGCCCGATAGCGATAAACGCGGACAACCCGCTCAAATTCGGCGAACACTGCTCCGCCTTCATCAACTCGGACATACGCAAGGCGGTACAGCAGGGCGCGTCAAAAGAGAACATCACGGC
>JAITDS010000058.1 GCA_031282435.1 Spirochaetaceae bacterium | reverse complement strand
CATTTCTACAGACCTCACGCCGCTCTCGGTTTCTTGACCCCCGCCGAATTTTCCTCTACTCTGGGCTTACACATTCACATCCCGTAACTGTCCTATTTGTTATGAGAACGGACAAAACGGTTTATATTTTTTAGAATCTTTTATACACTTTTATAGAAAACAAATAATGAAAAACACACAGTTAAAAGCCGGAAACAACGATGACGGACGGCGTATTGACAGGATTTTAAGACGGTATTGTCAGGATATGCCGGTTTCCGCCGTCTATAGGCTTTTGCGAAAAGGGCAGGTTTTAATAGACGGCAAACGCTCAGAGCAAGGCACCCGTGTGCGAAGCGGGCAGGTGATAGAAATACGCGGAGCGGATATACCGGATGTAGCGGCGCGTCCCGCCAACTCCGTTGAAAGTAAAATAAACGTCCTATACGAAGACGAAGATATATTGGCGATTGATAAACCGGGCGGCGTAAGCTCGCAGGAAGAACTCGGAGCGATGGTTCGCGGTTATTTGGCAGGGAAAATAGCGCCTTCATTATCATTTAGACCGGGGCCGCTTCACCGCTTGGACCGTTATGCCAGCGGCGTTATCGTTTTTGGAGTTTCACTCGCGGGCGCTCAACAGTTTAGCGCCATGATGCGCGGCTCTTTGCTTAAAAAAACATACGTCGCATTGCTGGAAGGCTGTTTGTATAGCGCGGAAATTTGCCGGGACGATTTAATATACTCCGGTTCCGCGCGAAAGACTCGTATTATGGGGCAAACGTATGGCAAAAACGGGGGCATAAACAAAAATAATAACGAAAAAGTTAAATATGCCCAAACGCGCTTGTCGCCGCTGGAAGTTCGCGGCGGTTTAACTTTAGCCGAAGTGGAAATTACAACAGGACGAACTCATCAAATACGCGCTCAAGCCGCCGCGCGCGGTTTTCCGTTGTACGGAGACCGTAAATACGGCAGTAAAAATTCTCCGCCGTTTTTTTTACACGCCTGCCGCCTGCAATTTCCAAAGGACAGCCGGTTTCCCTCCGTAATTTCCGCGCCTGTTCCGTACGCTTTTTCGCAAAAACTTATTGAACTAGGTTTCCACGTTCCCGCGCTAGGCTAACTTTAGATTGTATTTAAGCTTGGTAAATTTGAACCACCTGCCGCCGTCCAGTTTTTTTGTTTCGGCAAGTGTTTTGAATATATACGCGGCAAATTCATTCGGGGGCGGCGGGTTTTTTTCTTCGCAGGAAAAGGCCGCGATATGAAAGTATTCCGGATTTAAGCGCGTCATAAGGCCGTTAGAAAAACTCTTGAACGCGCTAAAAACAGGCGCGGCCAAAAGGCCGGAAGACGGCTCTTCCAAAAGCGCAAGAACAAGCGTTCCGTTCCGCGCCGTACGGAAACGGCGCGTGAGTTCTCGTCCAAGAAACATATAGGATTTTATATAATTGTTGACAAGAAAATCGATTCCGGCGGGAGAAAAATCGGCGGCTTCGGCATTGCCGGGCGCGGCGCATACAATAATTCCTTTGCTTATACTGCCAATTTTATTTTCCGCCGCCAAAACAAGATTCTGAGCGGAAATAGGGCTGCCCGGATTCCATTCAAGCCGTAGCGCTTTTTCGTCAACCAGCTTATCTGAAAGTTGAGCCGCGCCATTTTTGCCGGAAATGATAGAAACCGCCGTTTTTGCGCCGCGGTTTTCAGCCTCGTAAGCGAGAGCGGCAATTAATTCCGCGCCCGCGCCCGCAATCAATACTGCGTCACTCACACCGCAAGTATACGTCTTTGTTAAAGTATTGTGAAGGCGTTACGTTCAAATCGGGCGCGGTTTTACCTGCCATAGGCAGGCAAAAACCGCGCTTCTCGTTCCAATTCCGCAGAAAACCGCAGGCGGCTTTCTGCGGAATCATCCGTCCGGCGCTGAAATCGCCGGACGGCAAAACAGTTCAACGAAAGGCACTGCCGATGATAAAAAGATAACGGACCTGTTAAAATACGCCGGTGAAAACCGGCAGACGGTTTTAGAATGGCTGAAAAACCTGCCGCTCCCGGCGGCGGGTTTGTTATGTATGTCGCCGTGTGTAAAGGAAACAGGCATAAAAAAACGCGGTGTTTATAGCGGATAAAGGTTTTTGCAGCGAGGCAAACATAGAGGCGCTTGAAGAGGAGGTCTTAAAGTATTTAATCCCGCTGTTGATTACAGGCCGCTTGGGGCGGGCGGTTTTAAGAGAAACCTGAAACACTTCGCGTATCAAAAAAGAATGATGAGGTATTACAGGTACGGCCGGGGCGAAAAAAATTATATTGCGTTTTTGGATGACCGCTTGCGGGTTGAAGAAGAGACGGATTATTTGCAGAGGATAGAAACCATGCCCGACAATTACGGCGGGAAGTGGTATTTTGAAAAACCGCGCAGCTTTGGCACACTGACTTATAGCTTACTCCGGCGGCGTATGCGATGCGGACGATGGCCGCGCGCTATATGAGGCGTATAAACAGCGTAATGAAATAGAGGTGTTGTTTGGAAATTGGACAAGCCGTGCTTGTCTCTCGAAAACTTGAGGTTTCCAAACAACTCTATTATCACTCATACCGTAGGCGGTTAAAAGTAAAATTGCTGCATATTTTCTATGTATATCTATCTTGCCTTATGTGTTATTACCGTTTTGTTCATTTATTCCGCGTTGTGTGAACATACCCTAATTCTTAAACCGCCGCTCAGCCGTTAAAACGCTTCAAATAACCCGCTATCTTTTCGGCCCGCGCTTCCGCATCGGTAAGTTTTCGCTTTTCCGCCCCGGCAAGCTCCGCCGGCGCGTTTCTTAAAAAGTTTTCGTTATCCAGCTTTACTTTAAGACCGCCGATGAATCTCATTTCTTTTTCCAGTTCCCGCGACCATTTTGACTTTAAAAGATCCATGTCAACAACTTCGGCAATGAACAAAAACGCCTCAAAATCCGCGCCTGCCAGCGCGATAGAATCTTCCGGCCCTGTCTCCGGCATTTCGGAAACAAACGAAGCCGTTTCAAGCGAGATTTCGCTTAGACCGGCAAGCAAGCATATCAAATCGCGGTTGGACTCAATTATATCAGCCCTGCCGGTACGGACGACGGCCCGCAGCCTCTTTTCGGGCGCTATCGTACATTCACTGCGTAAAGTACGAATCGAGCGTACCAAATCCCGCAAAAACGCAAAATCACTTTCAATTTTTTCGCCGTCCGCGCAAACCGGCCCGCAATCGCCGGACGGATAGCGTTGGGTTATCAACAATTCCCTGTCAGCGCGAATCTCCTCAGGCAACTTCCCCCAAATCTCCTCTGTAACAAAAGGCAGCAACGGATGCAATAGACGCAGAAGCTCCGCCAAAACGTTAAGCAGTACCGTAACGGCGCGGTCCTTTTCCTGTTCGTCCCCCTCCCGCTTAGTCGAAAGTTTTGTCGCCTCTACATACCAGTCGCAAAAATCATTCCAAAAAAACTCGTAAGCGCAGACCGCCGCTTCATTGTAGCGGTATCCGTTAAAAGCGCCACGCATTAACCCCGCGGCGCGGCGCAGACGGACGTATATCCACTCATCAACAGGAAGCAGTTTAGGATTTTTAACGATAGACCTGCCTTCAAGATTCATCAGTATATAACGGCTCGCGTTCCATAGCTTGTTCGCAAACTTTGACCCCAGCTTAAAACTTTCCTTGTCTATTAAAATATCCTGTCCCTGAGCGCAGAGAAACGCCAGCGTGAATTTAAGCGCGTCCGCCCCGTACTCATCGACCAGTTCCAGCGGATCTATCCCGTTGCCAAGGCTCTTACTCATCTTGCGCCCCTGCTTATCGCGTAAAAGTCCGTGTATGTAAATATCGCGGAACGGCGCTTTTCCGGTAAATTCCAAACCTGCCATAATCATGCGGGATACCCAGAAAAATATGATGTCGTAGGCGGTTACAAGCGCCGTAGTCGGGTAAAAACGGCGAAAATCAGGATGCGTAAGGTCCGGCCAGCCCAGCGTGGAAAACGGCCACAACCAACTGGAAAACCAAGTGTCAAGCACATCCTCATCCTGTTTAAGAACGCCGCCGCAATACGGACACACGCTTATATCGTCACGGCTTACCGTCAATTTCCCGCACTTTTCGCAGGTCCAAGCCGGAATCCTATGCCCCCACCACAACTGGCGGCTTACGCACCAGTCGCGTATATTTTCAAGCCAGTGCTTGTAAGTGTTTTCCCACTTTCGCGGATAAAAAACAATCTCCCCGCGCCGCCACGCTTCAAGCGCTTTTTCGGCAAGCGGTTTCATCTTTACAAACCATTGCTCGGACAGATACGGTTCTATCACCGTGCCGCAACGGTAGCAAACGCCTACCGCGTGGTTGATGTCCTCTTCTTCAATCAAAAATCCGTCTGCGCGCAGGTCGTCAACAACTGCTTTGCGGGCATCCCGCATCGAGAGTCCGCGGTATTTAGGCGGGGCTTTATTGTTCAGTTTACCGTCGCCTGTGATGATGTTGATTGCGTCAAGTTTATGCCGCTTGCCTAGTTCCCAGTCATTAGGGTCATGGGCTGGAGTTATTTTAAGAGCGCCCGTACCAAAAGAGCGGTCAACGTAAGTGTCCGCGACTACCGGTATCTTGCGCTCTGTCAACGGAAGCGAAAGCATTTTGCCGGAAAGATGTGTGTAGCGCTCGTCTTCAGGGTGAACCGCGACCGCCGAGTCCCCGAACATGGTTTCGGGGCGTGTCGTGGCTACTTCTACAAAGCCCGAACCGTCCGCGTAAGGATACCGGATATGGTACATCTTGCCGTGTACGTCCTCGTGTTCCACTTCGTCATCACTGAGGGCGGTTCCGCAGTTTGTACACCAGTTCACCAGATACAGGCCCTTGTAGAGCAGGCCGCGCTCATACAGGGTAACAAAAACTTCGCGGACGGCTTTGGACAGGCCCTCGTCCAGCGTAAAGCGTTCCCGTCCCCAATCAACGCTTGCCCCCATCTTGGCAATTTGGCGGCTTATAATCGCGTGGTGTTCATGTTTGACTTTCCATGTTTCTTCTATAAATTTTTCGCGTCCCAGTTCGTGTCTGCTCAAACCGCGTTCCCGCAGTTTTTTTTCAACTACATTTTGTGTCGCTATTCCCGCATGGTCGCAACCCGGCAGCCATAAAACTTGTTTCCCTGTCATTCGCTGGAAGCGTATTTCTATGTCTTGCAGTGTGATGTTGAGCGCGTGTCCCATGTGGAGTATGCCGGTAACATTGGGCGGGGGTATCACTATCGTATAGGTCTCCGCGCCGGTATCTGTCTGCTGCGGCTTAAAACAGCCTTCGTTCCTCCAAAGTGTGTAAACGCGGTCTTCAAAATTTTTAGGGTTATACGCTTTTTCCAATTCTATAGATTTTAACATTCTAAGCCTCGCATAAGCTCCAGACTACCCCGCCCCCCCCCATTTTTCAACCCACCAGTGGGTTTCCTGCCTTGCTTTCAACAAGAAAAAGGCGTTTGGCATACGCGTCTGTAGACTGCGGTCTGCCCGCCAGTGAGCGGCCAGCCGCTTCCCTGCCCTGCTTTCAACAAGAAAAGGGCGTTATCTACCGGCAGCGCTCCGTGTAATTTCAGGCAATCCGCGGACACTAAAAGGGGGGCGCTATTTCCATACTGGCGGCGCAAACCGCCCCTGCCGTTACGCGCCCCCCTCGTTTCAGCCGGCGCACGCCGCGTGGCGCGGCTTGCGCCGGCTTACACTACCCCCTAAACCGTTGACGGCCTTCCTTGCGCGTCCCAACCCGCCGCCGTTGGTAAAATGAACCACCTCGCGGCAAGCGCGCGCTTGCGCGGCGAGGTATCTCGTAAGCGTTGCCTGTTTTGACGAGGTTCGATCGGGTAAGAAAATTATTTAACTGTGGGGGGTTTGCGGCGCAAACCCGTCTAATACCATTTTTTATTTGGCGTTGCCAACTCGAACCGCCCTAAAGGGCGGGGTATTAGACCCCGCTGCGACTGAACCACCTCGCGGCAAGCGCGCAAACGAGTTTGCGGCGAGGTATCTTGTAGGCGTTGACATTATTTATGTGGTTCGATCGGGTAAGGAAATTATTTAACTGCGGGGGTCTACTACCATTTTTTGTTGGCGTTGCCGATCCTAACCGCCGCAAGCGCGCAAACGAGTTTGCGGCGGGGTATTAGACCCCACTGCGAATAAAATATGGCTTATTTACGCGTATCATCGG
>JAITDS010000248.1 GCA_031282435.1 Spirochaetaceae bacterium | reverse complement strand
GAGCAGGCTATTTTACCTGTATGTGGAATCACCGCAACCTTTCGGACACGGTACAGAAAACAGCGGAGGATGTAATTGAACAATTCGTTCCGTCTTATGAGCGCGGCGTCAGGCGCGAAGATCAACGTCCGTTTCTTGAGAAACATTCCGCGTTGTTCAAAAACATCTGCTACATTGAGCTTGATTTTGATGTAGACCGGACTATCGATGAATACATTCTGGCATGGCGGAGCGTTAAAAACAAATACTGGGATTTAGACACAAAAGAAGGACAGGAACTCTTTGGCAAAATTACACAGCAAATGCGAAAAATACTGCCTTCGAGTTTCAAAATAAAATATACGACACGCGCTTGGACGGCGGAGAAAGCGGTGTAGAAAAAAAATAGTTCTCCGCCGGTAATATGGCGGAGACAAATGGAAACAATAAAATTAGGTGATTTTACAAATTTGGCAAAACATTATGTAAATAGACCCGCTTACGATACTGTTCTTTTGAGCGGAATACTAAAGCTGATGGAAAAAGACGCCGGAGACATTATTCTGGCCGATGTCGGCGCGGGTACAGGGAAACTAACGAAAGTTTTGGCGGAAATGGGAGTGAATAAAATTTACGCGGTTGAACCCAATGACGCGATGCGGGAGGAAGGCGTGGCGTATACAAAAGAATTTCCGTTTATTAAATGGCAGGCTGGTTCCGGCGAAGAAACCGGACTGCCGTCAGATTCGGTAAATTGGGTTACTATGGCATCGTCTTTTCATTGGACTGATCCGGCAAAATCTCTTCCCGAATTCTACCGGATTTTAAAACCGCAAGGCTTTTTTACAATTTTGTGGAACACAAGAAATGTTTCCGCGTCTTCTCTGCATACTGAAATTGAAGATCGCATAAAAGAAATTGTACCGGAATTAAAGCGCGTGTCTTCCGGCAGTCAGGCTTACACAAAAAATTGGGAAGATGTTCTTGTTTCAACAGGGCATTTCAAAAACGTGCATTTTATTGAAACTGACTATTCGGAAACGATGACAAAATCGCGTTACATGAATATATGGCATTCTGTAAACGATATTCAGGCGCAGGCCGGGCCGGAACGTTTTGAGCGGATTCTGCGCATGATTGAGCAAACTACAGCGCCGCTTGAAGAAATTGTTGTGCCTTACAAGATGCGTTCATGGACAGCACAAAGGAAGGATTGATATGCCGTTTGTATTTGAGTCAAAAGCGCGTACGCTGATAAGCATACACAACAAGCTGTTTTCGGCGAAAACTCTGCCGGTATTCAGTTTTTACGCAAAAGAATATTTTAACATAACGGAACGCGCGGTATTGATTCAAAAAATACAAAGTTTTTCCAGCCGCGATTTTATAGCGGTACGCTCATCGGCAAAGAACGAAGATTCGTGCCGGCAATCAAACGCCGGCGCATTTCTAAGCGTCTTAAACGTCAATCCGCGCGATGCCGCAGCAATAGATAACGCTGTAAAAGCGGTTATCGATTCTTATGATAACTCAGGCAGCAATGATGAAAATGAAGTATTCATACAGCCTATGCTGCGGAATGTAAAACTTGCCGGTGTCGCATTTAGCTGCGATATTTCAACGCTTGCTCCATACTATGTGATAAACTATGATGAATCAGGAAAAACGGACACGATAACCGGCGGAGCGGCGGAGAGCGCCAAAACTTACGTCCAATACAAGCACTGCGAACATCAATGCAAAAACAAAGAGATAAACAATGTTATAAAAGCGGTTTCCGAGCTTGAAACACTTTTTGAAAACCGTTTTATCGACGTTGAATTCGCCGTTACCCAAAATTCAGACGTTTACATACTTCAGGTTCGTCCCATAACAAAGAACGGAAAGAGTCCGCCGTACCTTGATTTAACAGAGGGCCTTTACAAAGTTTATAAAAAAATAGAAAAATTGCGGCAGCCGCATCCTAATCTTTTGGGCGAAAAAGCGATTTTCGGGGTCATGCCGGACTGGAATCCGGCGGAAATAATCGGCGTTAAGCCCAAAAAACTTGCCCTTTCACTGTACAAAGATCTGGTAACCGATAATATTTGGGCTTACCAGCGCGATAATTACGGTTACAGAAATTTGCGCTCGCATCCTTTGCTGGTTTCTTTCCTTGGCGTGCCGTTTATTGATGTAAGGGTGGACTTTAATTCTTTTATCCCCAAAAGCCTTGACAACGAAACGGCAAAAAAACTTGTTGAATACTATCTTCAAAAGTTGTACACGACCCCAAGTTACCACGATAAAGTTGAATTCAAAATAGTTCACTCATGTTTTTACCTTGATCTGCCGCAAAAACTAAAAAAACTAAAAGCCGCCGGATTCTCGGAAAGTGAAATAGCCGCGATAGAAAAATCGTTGCTCGATCTTACAAATAATATTATCAGGCATGACGAAAACGGCGGTGTATACAAGACGGATCTGGCAAAGATAAATATGCTCATGGAACGCTTCGATGGTATCATAAAATCAGGCACAGCGGTAATTGATAAAATATATTGGATTATTGAAGACTGTAAAAGGTATGGAACGCTGCCCTTTGCAGGTATTGCCCGCGCCGCGTTCATCGCGGTACAGTTTCTAAAATCATTTGTAACTACCGGCATTATTACAGAACGTGAATATGACGCATACATGAATTCATTAAATACTATCGCGAAGCGGCTTGCCAACGATTTAGCGGAATTGTCCAAAGATGATTTTTTGAA